>JBAWFY010000493.1:0-16001 GCA_049592335.1 Occallatibacter sp. | reverse complement strand
CCGTATTTGCATACTCGAAGGTGTCGAAATAGCGGTTCATTGCCACGGAGTGAACCGGGCAAACATATGCCGCACCGCCGATGTTGACAGAAGCATACTCAACCAGCATGGATGATTCACGGAACATACCCACGCCGCTGGTTGTTGCCAGTAGCGTCATGTGCCAGATCACGCCGCTTGCCGGGTCGATTGCGATTTCGCCACGGTATGCCGGCAGCTCCGCAGGCTGATCGGTGAATGTCACGGCAAAATGCGATTTCTCGCTGGGCACCGAATAGTTAAAGACTGCCAGAGGCCCACTTGGGCCACGCTCCCAATGGGACCAGACCATCTGAGCCTGGGAGATGTCGCTAAGGACAAGGCCAAGAATCGGCCCAAACTCGCCGCTGGTATTCATTTGAATCGTTGTAGCAGGCCGGTTCTTCACCGCCTGAGGAGAATTCGCGACCTCATTTCCTCCTCGATAGGTCACCTCCTGGGTCGCCGAACCGAGATAGAACAGTTGCGGGCCTTCGGAATCGCTCGATCGCCCCGGACCCAGCACCTCGTGCATGAAACGTGTATTTGGCAGCGCCTCATGTCGATCACTCAGTACATCCAACGGACTGAGAAAAGAATCCGTTGTGAACGCAAAGGATGTGGTGGTTCGATCCGCGAAGAAGTTGGGAAAGCGGGGCAGCGTTTTCTCGACATATTCCCATGCCCGCACAAGCGTCTGCTTTGTGGCCTCTGCGTCGGGCTGCGGCTGTGATGGAGTTTCCGACGCAGGCGGCGCAAGAAACGCAGAAGCAGCAGCCACTGCCATCAGCGCTTTGCGCGAGCGATCGCCGGGAAGTTCGGCCTGCCATTGCGCAAGCCAGGCCGCGCCGGCACGCTCGGCCAGCTGAATGCCCGCGATCCGGCGCGCCGCTTTCGCGTCGTTTTGCCCGTACAACTGTTTCAACAATTGATCCAGTTGATTGACGCTCAGACTCGTTACCGCTGGCGGAGAAGCCCCAAAACTCGCCGAAGCAGCCACGCACACAAGCAGTAAACACATGCCCATTCGCGCGCACCCCTGCAGCAACCTCCACCCCGTATTCATGCCGCCTCGTTACATAAAGGATACGCGCGTCCAATTCTGCGGCCCTTTCTTCAACAGTTGAACTTCCAGAATCCGTGCGCAGGATACAGCTTCCGGACGTCTCCCTTCGTTACGGCCGAAGCCAACACTTCTTCCGTTTGACGGCCCCGGCTGCGCACAATAGCTTGGAAGAGAACAAAGTTTACGCGCCATATCGTTCCCTTACCTGAAGGAGGTTGGGATGTTTTTCCCTGTTTCTCTTCCGTTACGACACCCGAGAGAAAATTCTCAACGAGCGCGAACACCTCGAGTTCTACGGCTACCCCGCCGATTCCTTCGAGACCTACCTCGATGCTCTCGAAAAGGTCTCTCTCGCCGACGTGACCGCCGTGGCGAAGAAATACATTCACCCGGAGAAGCTGGCCGTACTTGTCGTGGGAAACGGCCCGGAGATCAAGCCGCCGGTCGATGGTCTCGGCTTGGGCGCTCCGCAGCCGGTCGACATCACGATTCCGGGCCCGCAACGTCCACAGCCCGCACCCGGTAGCCAACAGTAATCGGACCACGAGAGAAGAAGCAATGAAGATAGAGCAATTGTTGAGTGCTGGTATCACGATCCCGCGTCCCGAAACCTGCGTCATCGATCCCGAAGTCGAGGTCGCCCCCGGTACGGTCATTGAACCCTACGTACAGCTACTCGGCCGCACGCGGGTCGGCTCGAACTGCCGCATTCGCTCCTTCTCTGTGATCGAGAACTGTACCCTCGGCAACGGCGTCCTCATCCGCCAGAGTTGTGTGCTTGAGGACTCCACAATCGACGATGGGGCACAGATCGGTCCCTTCGCGCATCTGCGCCCCGGCTCCGAGATCGGCGAGAACGCGCACGTCGGCAACTTTGTCGAAACCAAGAAGGCGCGCCTCGGCAAAGGCGCCAAGGCCAACCACCTCACCTACCTCGGCGACGCGGAGATCGGCGAAGGCACCAACATTGGCGCCGGAACCATCACCTGTAACTACGACGGCGTGAACAAGCACAAAACGAGCATCGGCAAGGGGGCGTTCATCGGAAGCGACTCGACGCTCGTGGCGCCCGTCTCCATCGGCGACGGAGCCTACGTTGGCGCCGGCTCCTGCATTACGAAAGACGTCCCGGCCGACGCACTCGCCGTGAGTCGCGCCAAACAGGCAAATATCGAAGGCTGGGCCGCAGCGCGCCGCGCTACGGGTAAATCGAAATCCTGATGAGGGCACCGGGGGGATCCACTTCGGTTACTCTCCAGCCTGTTTTCCCGCCAGCGGCGGTTGCCACCTTGCAAGCCTCGATGACGGAGTAGGTTACCGTCCCACTTCCCGCCTGAATACGACTTATTGAGAATGCTCAGCGGAAATGCTACCCTAGGTCCACTCGGATTCGGCCGCTTCCCGCTAACATCGGCGTACGAGTTGCAGGCTGCAGTGTAATCTTGGGTTGATTCGTCCATATTGAGGGCTGTAAGTTCATTGGGGGCCATCGTAGTTGGCCTTTTTGATCGTTGCCAGGTCAGAAGATCGCAACCCGGCGAAATGGCTTGTATTGAACCAAGCTGATCGGGAATCCATGGCGCGTGAGAAGGACAAGAACGGGTATCTGGAACCACAGGCGGCAGAGACGAAGAGCCCCGTGGCTGCAGCCGTTTCCAGCATGGAGCAAGCCGCGGAGAAACCGGCGCACGTTCTCATCGTTGACAACGAGCCTCACGTACGGACGATCATTGCCCTGGCTCTCGAACGGCAGGGGTGCACGGTCCATCTGGCTGCGGGCGGCCGGGAAGCATTAAAGGCTCTGGAGCGCAACCATTTCGGCCTGGTACTGACCGACATTGTGATGCCGGACATGAACGGCATCGATCTGCTGGTGCGCATCCACGCTTTTCGGCCCAATCTCCCGGTGGTCATCGTTACCGCGGTTCACGACATCGCGGTAGCGATCGATGCCATGCGGCGAGGAGCCTACGACTATCTGCTCGAGCCGTTCACACAAGAGCAACTGCTGGCCACGGTGGAGCGGGCACTCAGTCACAGCCGCGCCCTGCAGGCATCCGAGAGCTACCACCAGAGCCTGGAAGAGATTGTTCGCGCCCGCACCGAGATGCTTCACAAGACCATGGAGGATCTGGAACACTCGTACGACGTGACTCTGGAAGCGCTCGGCGATGCTCTCGATCTCAAAGATTCGGAGACCAAAGGCCACTCCAAGCGGGTCACCGCTTATGCCATTGCGCTGGCGCGCGCCATGGGCATCCCGGCGGACGATATCAAGATGATTGCGCGAGGGGCCTTTCTGCACGACATTGGCAAAATGGCCATTCCGGACAATGTACTGCGCAAGCCCGGCTCGCTGACAGATCCGGAGCGGGAACTGATGCGCGAGCACTGCGCCCGCGGCTACCAGATGCTGCGCAAGATTCCCTTCCTCACCGGGGCAGCCGAGATCGTGTTCTGCCATCAGGAACACTTCGACGGGACCGGCTATCCGAACGGCCTGCGCGACAACGAAATTCCCCTTGGCGCACGGTTGTTCGCCGTCGCGGACGCGCTTGATGCGATCACCAGCGATCGGCCGTACCGCTCGGCCAGCGACTTCGATTACGCGCGCCAGGAGATTCTGCGCTGTTCGGGGACGCAATTCGATCCTGCGATTGTCGAGGTGTTCATGAAGAT
The DNA here is from genome assembly GCA_049592335.1 of Occallatibacter sp. Taxonomy (GTDB): domain Bacteria; phylum Acidobacteriota; class Terriglobia; order Terriglobales; family Acidobacteriaceae; genus Telmatobacter. The sequence goes on along the minus strand of JBAWFY010000493.1, from coordinate 12,238 downwards.
CCCGAACGATCTGTGGCAGGAACTGCGCACCGAGATCACCGGAGCAAACAATCGCCTCGCGGCCCTGGACGCGGTCGAAGAGTCCGGCGTTTAGCGGGCCGTATCGCCGGCGACTGTTAACCGATTTGCCCCCATTGCGAACTGCGTTGATGTTGATCAAATAGTAAAGGGGGTACCTCCCCCCTATCCTGCAAATAAAACATTTGATTTCATAGGTTTACGTATGAACAAATTGCGCAAGATATCTGCAATCAAAGCCTAGTGGCCAGAATCTAGATAGGAAAAGGCTTAGCGATAGCCGGTAGTCGATGGCCAGTAGCCCATAGCCGGTTAGTTCCTTTCTCGGGTAGTGTCCGAGGCTTTCGCTGCTTTGTCTTTATTGTGCGCCGGGAGGGGGAAATTGTCGGCAAATCGGCGGGGGATTTTTTGCGGTTGGATGTGGGGCCGTTGGTGGGGGTGGTTTGCTTGGTCGGTCGTGCGGAGGTCAATACAAGCCGACTTTCAATTACCTATCGGATCCGTCGTACGAATAAATTACTTCCCCAAGACGGCGATCCGTCCGCAATTTCCATGACGGTTCTCTGTCTCCGGCGCCAGCCGGATCGCCGAGCGTTTCTCCTACCCTCGCTTACTTCGGTGGAGGCGGAACATAACACTGCGATGACGGCCAACAGCCCGCTACCCCGGTGGTCACATTGGTGCAATACGTTGTGTTCGTGGGGCAGCACTTTGCGTTGTGGCAGCCCGTGCCGTTGGGGCAACATACGTTCACCACCCCGGCTGCTTCGCCGGTGCATACGTATTGACCTTTCGCACAATTCTGCGCCGGCTTGCAGGTGCTGGTTTTTGAATCGGCGCAGCCCCAGTCGCAACAGCTCGAGCCGCAAGATTCGCCGACCAGGCAAAGTGGCGCGCACTCGTTGCCATTCACGCATCCAGACGGACAGCAGACGCCTCCGCAAATGCGCTCCGTGTAGCAGCAGATCTCGTCTTTGCTGCCCGCGTAAGACTTCGCACAGTTCTGGCCCTCGGGACAACAAGCGCTGCCACACGAGATCGGCTTTTCGCCGCTCTTGATCGACGGACAGCAAATGTCTTCGGTGGAGCAGACATTCCCTTCGGGACAACAGACGCCATGGCAGACGTTGCGGTCGCTGGTGCAGCAAACGCCATTCTTGCAAACCTGTCCGGGGGAACAGCACTGATTGTTGCAGATTTCGACGCCATCGGGACAGCATCCGCCGTTGGGCGTACATTGCTGGCCGCTGTTGCAGCAATTGCCATTGCTGCAGCCGATCGGGCAACAGGCACTTCCGGCATTGTTACAGTTGCTGAGACACTCGGCTCCCGTGATAGAGCAGGCAATGAGGGCCGTCCCTTCGCAGGCGGCACCGCAAGGAGGGCAAAGAAAGGCCACGAGACACCCACCCCCAGCGGCGGCTTCGCATTCGGCGTAGGTACCGGCGCAATCGTTCTGGCAGTCGGTGCAGCCAGATCCGCCGATCTGCCCCATGCCGAAGCCTTCGCCGGCGCCTTCAAGAGCAGCAAGAGGCTGCAATGCGCCGAACGTGGAGGGAGCAAGCGCCAAAGCCGCAGGCGAGAGACTGGCGATTTCAACGGCGGGCCGAGAGCGGGAAAGATTCACACCCCGGCGCAGGGCAAGAGACTGGAACCAGCTATCGGGGGCGCTCGAAGATCGGCTCGCGCCAGCGCTCTTGCAGGTCGATACGGCGTCCCTGGCCTGTTTTAAGAGGGAAGTGAGCGCGTCACTGATTGCGGAGTCAAGCTTTATCGCCGGCGCGGGGTGGCCGTCGGCATACTTGATGGTGCTGGCGTCGGCTCCAACCGGATGCGGCGAGATGGCGCGATCATCGACGGTTCCCTGGACGGTCTTGCCGTCGGAAGTAAATGCCGCCTCGTGAACTCCCTGGAAGGCCTGACCGTAACTGTATTTGATTTGCATGGAGCCGCCTTGCGAGCTCCTGTCGATTTGCAGCAGAGGGTCATCGCCGAGCTTCACGGTCGTGGTGCTGGTGATTTTGACGGATTTGGCATCGCCGCGAGTCGAGCCCACGTCGAAGGTGATTTCACACTCGTGGGTAAGAGGCTTGCCGTTGACGGAACTCTGGACGCCGTACTTGAGCGTTGTGATTTGACCGTCACGAGAAAACGAGCACGGCCCTCTTTGTTCCGAGCCGGAATCGGGGCGAGGAGAAACCGGTCTGCCGGAGCTGGCGCGAGCCATGGCCCGAACAGGAAAGACACTTCCGGCGGCTGCGGCAACAGCGCCTTGAAAGGCCAACTTCACAACATCGCGGCGAGACACTCCGCCGCGCGCAAGGTCCTTCACGAAGCGATCAAACCAATGTTCCATGGTTAAGCCCTCCTGAGAGCCAAATCCGGAGCACTTTCTGAGTCTTTACGCCGATTGGCAAGCGCGAAAACTGCCTGAGCACCCGCCGCAACATGGGATGCGACGCGTCCGTCGCTGTCGAGCAAGACCGCCATGGGCGTTCCATGAGCGGTGAAAACATGTGCGGCCTTTGACTCGGTGTCCAATACAACCACCGAACGCAAGCCCATGGCGCGGTTTTCGCTCGCGCTGCCCGTTGAGATCACAAGGAGCTGTGGAGCGTCAGGCGACGCCTCGGATTCCCAAACCTTTAGATCGGGCAGCATCTTCGTGCAGAAGCCGCATTGCGGGTTCCAGAACAAAAGCAGAGTCTCCCTCTCGCGCAAATCGGAGAGCGCTACGCTTTCGCCCCATAAGGATTGAAACTTGAGATCCGGCGCTGGCTCTCCCACGGCAACAGCCTTCGTACCCTGGCTATCCAGGCCGAGCCGCGGAGGTTGCGTCTTGAGTGAGCGAATCAGGGCCCGAATTGCATCTCCGCCCTGAGCTACATAACTTGCCATCGTTCCCTCGGGCGAGACCAGAACCGCAGCCGGCGTGCCCCACGCCTGGTACTGCTCAGCAATCTCCCGCCGCTCCTGAATCAGCACATGCTCGATGCCGAGCGGTTCAAACTTCGCCCGGTTCGCCGCCGCCGATCCATCAGTCACGACCACAATCGTCAAATGCTCGCCAAGATCGCGCTGCCAACCCGGAATCTCCGGAAGCAGTGCCTGACATGGCCCGCAGTTGGGACTTGAAAAGAGCAGCAAGACGGGTTTTTGCGCCTGCAAAAGTCCGCTCAGACTATTACGGTTGCCGTTGAGGTCGCTCAATTCAAACGCAGGCGCTTGCGTTCCCAAAGACAGGCCGGCTGTATCGGCCCTCTTGATGCCGGCACCTTGCTCGATCGCCTCGAGGCGCAACAGCAGTCGGCCTTGTTGGCGCGCAATTTGCACCAGGAACGCTGCCAGCGCAATCAGCAAAACCAGGTTGCCCAGCGAAAGAACGAGGTCGGTTGTAGAAGAGGTCTTAAGAGAAGTTATCCATCCCAAGAGGCTGAGAGCGTTAGGGTCGCGGCCGCCCCAAACCACAATGCCCGCGATCAGGCCAAAGCCCAGATTGCGCACCAGTGTGCTCCACCCAATCGGCTGCGAATGCAATTGGCCGAAGCAGTTGCAGCGCGGCTTGCGATGGAGTACCAGATTCACCGCAATGGCTGCGCTGAACACTGCCAGAAGAGCCAAGGCCCCGACGCCGCCATACCAGGCCGTGGCGACGGGAACGAGCAGCGCCGCGACCGTAAGCTCAGCCAGAATAAGACCGATTGCGAAGACGCCTGCGAAACGGACGGGCACGCCGAATTCGACTAAGCTGTCGCGCGTTCGGGTCCGCGTGGCCAGCTTGGCTACTCCCGACACAGTGAACACGGCGGCCAACAAAGCGCGGCCAGCGAGGACCGGCACCTGGAGCATGGTCTCCTCCGAGTACCAAGAGCGTTTCTCGAATCGATTGCAACCAAGGCGACAGTTACGGATAGATTTCTTCGGCAGGGTCTTAACGGGCAGGTCTTTCCCCGTGGGCCCAAATAGAATCCGCGCTGTACGCTACACCGCTGCTCTGGGAAAGCGAGAGACGCCGTCAGTTAGATTGTCCGGGTAGTTGATGAACAGAGCGCCTTGGGGATTGAAAACCGAGGGGAATCCAAGGTTCGGTCTGCCGAATTCCGCAATTAAATATCACCATATTGAGAATGTCAACAAGGAATTTCTTTAAAATCGCGTTGCTGGCCAACACTGCGACGTCCGCGCCAAGATCAACGTTCAGTCTGGGCAGGCAGGATTCGTATCGGCAAACGCCGTTCTCAGCTGTCTGCGAAGTGCGGCTGCTTCTGTGAGGTTGCGCTAGCAGGGGCTGAAGCTCCACACGCCGTTTTTGCGACAGGGCGCCCCGCGACCCACGTACTGCGTGGGTTCTCCGAGCCGTGCCCTCGTCACAAGACCACCCGAAAGAGTTTTCCGCTCAGGATGACAGCTATTCTTGTGCTGTGAGCTTCCTCAGGGGTTAAAACCCCTTCGATTAAGAGCGCCTTTTCGGCACGGCTGAAGCCATGCCCTGACACTTCGTGCATTCTTGAAACATTTTTTAGGGAGCTGTGAAGGCGCGGCCTGATACAAATCCGATGGGCAGAAGGGCCTGTGCGAGCGATGAGCGGCTGCTCGATGCAATCGCTCCGCTCTGTCTAAACCCACTGCGGCGTGTAGTCCCAGCGCGTGGGGCGGAGGGAGATGTATTGGGCTACGCGGGGCAGCGTGGCGCGATTGGGAGAGCTGCCATGCGGCAGCAGATGGTGCCAGATGATAAGGTCGCCGGCTTTGCCTGCGATGGGTTGAAAGCCCGGCTCGTGCCGGAGCGCTTCATGCGGGTCTGCGCCTGTGGGCAGCACGCGCAGCCATTCATCCAGGCGGCGATGGAAGCCGGGAATGCAACTGAAGGCGCCCTGTTCCGCGGGCGTGTCGGTGAGATAGAGAATGCCCTGCACGCCGAAGCAGTGCGGTGGCGCGATGGTCACGTCCCAGTGCACGTGGGGTCCGGGAAACTTCCAGTCATCGCGCTCGGGGGGATTGAGCCCGCCTTGATCGACCGTGGCCCACAGATCTTCGCTGTCCCAGAGCTGGGAAAACGCCTTGATGAGCCGCGGTGAGCGCCGGTTGGCGAGAAAGGCCGGATGGCGCAGCAGCGGCACCCAGATGGACACGCCGAATTTCCGGCCGTACCAACTGTCAGGATCGGCCGGCGAGGCGTTGAGGAACTCATAAATGGCTGCGGCGGCTGCATCGCGGTGGGCCGGGGCAACTGCGTCATGCACGATCACGTAGCCGTGCTCGTCCCAGAAGGCCAGCTCATGCGGCGTCAGTCCCTCGATGCCATCGAGGCTGCCGACTGCGGAGCCGACCGGGTCGCCGGCGAGCGCTTTGCGAAGGCGCGCGAGTTCGGCCTGGTCCATCGCGCCGCCGTTGGTGGCGATGATCCAGTTTTCAAATTCCTCAAAGTTGGGCCGGTCATGAGGATTGAGAAACCGCGCCGTTTCCAGCACATTCAGATTCAGTCCGGCAAGCAGCGTGCAGTCCAGGTCCCATTCGCCAGTGTCTTTGTGCGGCTCTGCACACGCTGAGTTCGCGCGCTGCCAATACCGATGGAGATAGGGAATCCCGAGGCGTCCCATCCACAGCACCTTTTGCTCCCCGTTCGATCCAAATCAAATTCAATTCGCTGCAGGATTCGTATTGTCATGTAAGGCTTTTGATTATCGCAAGATAGAACACGGCATTTATTATGTACCCCCAAATATACCCCTGGGGCACATCGCCTCGAATGCCGCATCTCGCGGCGGTGCTATCTCAATACCAGCTGCCGTTGCAACTCGCAATCGATTTGTCCTGACCTGCCCGGCAAATGGATCGACGAGCGTGAAGGTTTTTTGTGAACTATCACATCCAGTTCGAATCGGGAACATGAGCAACATAGTGTCTACGCGAGAGGCTGCCTAATGTCGATGCCTGGCAGGAGGGCCGAATGGCTGCGCAGGAGCACTAACGGATCTGGGGTGGGACGGCCGAGAAGGAAGCCCTGAACTTCGTCGCTGCTAAGCTGCCGCATGAGCGCCAATTGCGATTGTTTTTCGATGCCTTCGACGATGATCTTCATGCCGAGGTTGTGGCCGAGGGTGATGATCGAATGCACTAGCGCCTGGGTTTCGCCGCCGTGCGGCAACTGGCTGACGAAAGCGCGATCGATCTTGAGCGCGTCGAAAGGAAGCTTGGGCAAATAGCTCAGGCAGGAATAGCCGCTGCCGAAGTTGTCCATCACCACACTAACGCCAAGTTCTTTGAGGCGCCCGATGGCCGCCGTGGCGCGTTCGATGCCGATGACGGTCACCGACTCAGCGAGTTCGATTTGGAGCAGGTTGGCGGGCAGGCCGGTGCGACCGAGGATTTCGACCACCTCATCGATAAACGTGTCGCGTGCAAACTGCACGCTGGAAACGTTGACCGCCACCTGAACGGGAATGCCCGCCGGTTGCTGCCAATTCAAGGCTTCGCGGCACGCGCGTTCCATCACATAGGCGCCTAATGGGACGATCAACCCGCAGCTCTCGGCGACAGGAATAAAACTGAGCGGCGGAATGACGCCGAGAGTGGGATGCGTCCAGCGCGCAAGCGCCTCGAAATACACGATGGCATTGGTGGTCAGATCGAATGCCGGCTGATAATGGACCTCGATATGGCCGTTGGCGACTGCGCGGTGTAGCTCATTTTCCAGGGTAAGGCGCTGGCGGACGGAAACTCCCATTTCGTTGTTAAAGTGCACGATCCGATTTTTGCCGTCGCGCTTGGCCGTATACATGGCGCTGTCTGCCTGCTGCAGCAGGTTGTTATTCTCGCTGCTGGGATCGGGGTAGATGCTGATGCCGATGCTGGCTCCAATGGTGATTTCGTGGTCCCCGATATGGAAGGGGTTGAGGAGCGATTGCAGCAGGGACTCAGCGACTCGCTGCGCGTCCTCCGGGGCCTTGATGGGGTCCAGAATCACGGCGAATTCGTCGCCTCCGATGCGCGCCAGTGTATCGGACTGGCGCAGGCGGGAGCGGAGGCGCTGACCGGCGTCGGCGAGCAGCCGGTCGCCGGTAGGCTGGCCGAAACTGTCGTTGACCAGCTTGAATCCATCGAGATCGATACAAAGGAAGCCGATCAGGTGTTTTCCCCGTCGTGCGCGTGCCATGCTCTGGGCCAGCTGTTCGGCGAGTACTCGGCGATTGGGCAGGCCGGTAAGCTCATCGATCGTGGCCTGAAGCAAGAGGCGGGCCTCGGCGTCTCGCCGGGCGTTGTCCTTTTCGAGAAGTTGCGCCAGCAAGGCGTTGAATCCCACGGCCAGTCCGGCGATCTCCTCCGTGGCGCGCACCGAGACCTTGGTGTCGAATTTCTGTTCGGCCGAGACTTTCTCCATGGCCGCGGAGAGATCGCGAATGGCCTGCGCTGTCTGAGAGGCGTTCTCGATGGCAATCCTCTGGCGGGAAATGCGCCGGCGCAGCACCGCGACCCAGATGAGAATCACCAGGATCAGCAACGAGAACAGCACCAGTAAAGCCAGGGTTCCTTCCGATGTCCAGAAGGACGCGGCGGGAACCACCCTTACATCGTGGAATTTTCGCAGCAGCTCTCGAGTGCCGGCATGTGCAAGTGAAACCGTTGATAGCGCGGCTATCGCGGTACCGGCCACCCCCAACGAAACTCGGAGCCGGTTGGTCTTCATTCTGATCCGCTTGACCTCGCAGCGGCGATTATAGCCCTGTGCCACTACAGCTTCTATTCCCCTTTCGCTTCAGGGCATACCCACCGACGGGTACACCGGCCTCGTCCGCAGGCGGCAGGGCGTGGGCGACGCAGCCGGTCGTCACCTTAGAAGACGCGAACGGGAATGCGGTGACAGGCACGGCCCAAAACGTATGCTCGTGATGGTAGTTTTCAACAAGGGGGTGGTGGGCGCTGCAGGATTCGAACCTGCGACTTCCACCGTGTGAAGATGGCACTCTACCGCTGAGTTAAGCGCCCGGAAATGGGCTGTGGAGGGTTGATGCTGCCGCTGGGGAGAGGGAGTTCCCTGCCCTTGAGCGGCTCCTGGCCTTACGGCTTTTCTTCCTTCGGCTTTCGGTCTCTCGGCCGGCGCGAAAGCACGGCTATGAGAGAGCGTCCGCGAGGAAGATGCCCGGAAAGGCGTCCTTGAGGTAGAGTAACACCAGCAGTGCTTTAGGTCCAAATGGGGCGGGCGTTTGGCGATTGGGTTGGGCGTCTCGCAGGGGCTAAAGCCCTTAACATTTTGGCTGCTTTACGGCACGACTGAAACTGCTTTCTAAGAGGTCCGCCTGACCGTTTGGAAGAAAGGCCCGTGGCTGAAGCCACACTGAATCGAGGGGCTTTTATTCGGGAGGCTGAAGCCTCCCGCTCCCTCCGACGACCAAGACTGAGTTTTTCAGCAACCTCTGAAAGTCGTGCAGTGCACTTCGTGCGTTTTTATGCATTTGTCGCAGGCTAGAAAGTTGTAACCGCGTATGTTTCAGAGAGCGCGTCCAATCCGCGAGGAAGCTGGCCCGAATGGCGATGGGGAAGACGTGTTGAACCCGGATTCCGGATTGGCTGACGCGCGGCTGCTGCCCCCGGGCGATTTCCGAAATGGGGCACGAAATGGAGGCCGGAACGGGCACATTGCGGCCCTTGGGAGAAGCGGCTTGCCTGAGGGCGGCGGCGATGGCTCGGAAAGCGGAAACTCCGGGGAAGAAACCGGTTGCGAGGCGCAACCTTCCGATACGGATGGGGTTCGAGAAGATATGGCTACGCTCGTTCTCCATGGTGAGGGTTTGGGCGGTCAGGGCCTGGGTGGCGAGGCTTTGGGCAGCGGCTCGGGGCTGCGGCCGGGAACGCCGGGCACGAATGCGGGCGCGCGGCCGGAGCTGGACCCGACGAGCGATGCCGCCGTTATGCTGCGCGTGGCCGGAGGGGATGAAGACGGCTTTACGTATCTGGCGCAGAAGTACCACCGGCCGATGATTCATTTTCTGTTTCGGATGGTGGGCAACCAGGCGGTTGCTGAAGAGCTGGCGCAGGAAGTGTTTTTGCGCGTGTATCGCGCGCGGGAGAGCTACCGGGCCGAGGCGCGGTTTACGACGTGGCTCTACCGGATTGCGACCAACCTGGCGGTGAACTACGCGCGCGACACCAAGCACGAGCGGATGGCGCAGACGGTTTACCTGGACCAGCCGGACGAAGAGACGGGAACGTCGCCTGATGTTGCGGACGACGAGCCATCGGCGGAAGAACGGCTGCTGCGCGAGGAACGCATGGCGGCGATTCGACAGTACGTGATGGCGCTGCCGGAGCGGCAGCGGATGGCCGTGCTGATGCACAAATACCAGGGGATGGATTACCGGCAGATTGGCGAAGTGCTGAAGCTGAGCGAGTCGGCGACGAAGTCGCTGCTGTTTCGCGCGTACCAAACGCTGCGGGAGAGTTTGAAGAAGTTTGTTTGAGGGACGGAGTAGAAAGAAGCTGGAAGCGACGGCAGATTGCGGGGATTGAAGCCATGAAGAACACGAATTGCAAGATGACGGACGAGAAACTGGCCGATGTGCTGCTCGATCCGCGTGGCGTGCCTGCCAAGGTTCAAACGCATGTTGCGGAATGCGGCGACTGCGGGGCGAAGCTGAAGCAGCTTGAGGCGACGATGGAGTTGCTGGATGGCTGGGAGGCTCCCGAGCCGAATGCGTACTTTATGACACGGCTGAGCGCGAAGATGCGTGAAGAGCGCGAGGCCGCGCCGGCGGGCTGGCTGGCCGGCAGATGGGCTGGGCTGCGCGCCAGGATGGCGTTTGGCAGCGGCTTACACGCGCGTCCGCTGGCGGCGATGGCGTTGACGGTGGTGCTGCTGGTGGGCGGGGGAACGTATCTGGGAATTACAGATTGGATGCAGCCCGCGCAGACTGCTTCGCAGGCTGCTGTGGTAAACGATCTGCAGACGCTCGATAACAATGCCCAGGTGCTGGACCAGATGGAAGCGCTTTCGAGCAATGAGAGCGGAGACTGAGAAGCAGGGATTAGGGACCAGGGATTAGAAAACGAACGCTGAGGGGCTGCAGGACTACGGGAGTTTGGGACTACGGGATTTAGCGCGGGGAGAAAGACTTGTGAGCGGGACTTCAAACGCGGGAAGAGTGCGTCGGGCGGTGGGGATTGCCGCTGCGGTCCTGTTGCTTTGTGTGGCGGCGGGCGCAAACGCCCAGCGAAATGAGGGCCATCCCGCGGCGCGACCGCATGCTGCGCAAAGCGGACCGCGCGCGGGCGGGCGACAAGTTGCTCCGCGACAATACCCAAATGCGCGTGGAAATCAGAATTCGCAGCGGCAGTATCAGCCGCAGAATGGCGGCGGGCGGCCGGCTGCGAATTATCCGGCATACGGTGGACAGAATCCTGCGTTCAATCGGCCGGTTTATCCGGGCGTGCGGCCTGGCTATGGCTATCCGGGCGCGGCGCCTCCGGGACATTTGGGCGACTGGTTGAATCGGCACCAGGGTGTTCCGGTGCAACAGCAGGAGCGGCAGCTGCGCAACGATCCGAACTTTAGCCGCTTGCCGCCGGCGCAGCAGCAGCGGCTGGTGCAGCAGCTGCACCAGTTGAACCAGATGCCGCAAGCGCAACGCGACCGGCGGCTGGCGCGCAGCGAAATGCTGGAGCGCATGTCGCCGCAGGAACAGATGCAGGTGCGACAGGCCGGACGGCGCTATATGGGGCTACCGCCTGACCGGCAGGCGATTGTGAAGCGCGCATTTCAGGATCTGCGCTCGGTGCCGCTCGACCAGCGCGGCACGGTGCTGAACTCCGCGCGCTACCAGAATAATTTTTCGCCGGACGAGCGGGATATTCTGTCGAATCTGTTGCGCGCAGAGCCTTACGAGGCGCCGCACTAAACGCTGTTTTTCCACGTGTCCGATAAATCACCGGACGGCTCCCCGAGGCAGGCGCCCTTTTTAAAAGACCTTCACTTGAAGATGCCCCGGTGTAAACTTCTCTGGAGAATTCCCAAGCAGCTCTGCGAATAACCGATATGGAGGATTATTCATGAAAGCCATCGCCCTGTCGTTGGTACTCTGCTCCGCGTCCCTCGCTAGCGCTTCCACCCTGTACAACGTCAATCTGAAGATTGGTGCCGGCAGCGTAACGGGTGACATTGTCACGGATGGCACCATCGGAAGTAATGTAGCTTTCCTCGATTGGAACCTGCTGGTCAACGACGGTACTTCAAGTTTCGATCTGACCGGCCCTCTCAGCGGAGACAATTCCGGATTATTTGACCATGCCGGGCCTGGCGATTTGACAGCAACCCCTACACAGATCTTGTTCAATTTCAGCGATACAAGCACCACAAACTTTTTCGACTTTAACAACGGGACCTTTCCTGAATACGTGCTCTGCTTTGCATCGGCCCCCAGCACCTGCTGGCCGGGGTTCAGCTCAGGAGAGATCGTCGCGTTGTTTACGGGAGTGGGAACGGGAGACATGGTCCAATTTGAGCCCGTGGCCGGCACGGAGGCAATCGCCACTACCGGCTCTCCCGTCCCAGAGCCGACCACCCTTCTTCTTCTTGGCATAGGAGTCGCACTCATCTCGTTCCAGGCGGGAACCCGCAGAGACAGGTTCGGTCGTGGGGTACTCAAAGCCGCGGGCTTACACGATTAGTCCTGCACGTATTCGCGACAATTCGCATCCCTCCATCTGAATCGGTTGACGTCACCGAACCAGGAAGCTTTGGCAGCCGTCTCCAAACGTTCAACGGCGCTACAACCTGCCTCATCGAGAGCAATGCTCTGAGCCGCACAACTGTGGGACCCGGCAACGAGACGGGTCCCATCAAAAGCGAAGCCATGTTCACTTAAGCTTCGTGCACAAGTTTGCTCTTGAAGTAGGCCAGTGACTTCTCGAGGCCTTCGCGGAGTTGGATGCGCGGCTCCCAGCCTAGCAGCGTGCGGGCCTTGGCGATGTCGGGGCAGCGGCGCGTGGGATCGTCGACCGGCAGATCGACAAAACAGAGTTTGCTCTTCGAGCCGGTGACTTCGAGCACGGTTTGCGCGCATTCGAGAATCGTGAATTCGGCGGGGTTGCCGAGGTTGACGGGGAGATGCTCCTCGCTTTGCGACAGGCACATGATGCCGTCGATGAGGTCGTCGACGTAGCAGAAGCTGCGTGTCTGCTGGCCGTCGCCGTAGATGGTGAGGGGCTCGCCGCGCAGGGCCTGCAT
>JBAWFY010000492.1:0-1882 GCA_049592335.1 Occallatibacter sp. | reverse complement strand
GCCGAAGACGTTCATGTCGTTGCCGCCGAGCATGGGCGTCGAGTCGGAGTTCTGGCCGCCGGTGTTCGAGTAGACCTGGGTGTCGAGCATGAGCACCTTGACGTTGGGCCGGTTCTGCAAGATCACCTTCGACGTGTTCTGGTAGCCGATGTCGCCCATGCCGCCGTCGCCGCCCACCACCCAGACCTTGGGCAGTTCCTTGATCTCGTCGTCGGTCATCAGCGCGTCGGTGAAGTGCGTGAAGTGGTAGTACTCTTCCTCGCACAGGCCCGTGCCTTCGCGGGTGAGAATGATGTCCGCAAAGCGCTCGGGAATAACCGAGCGGCGTCCGTGATCCACCATGAAGCTCTCGCCCATCAGCCAGCCCACGGTGACGCCGTCCTGGAAGAGCGAGTTCATCCAAGGATAGGGATGCGGATTGTTGGGCGAGGTTGAGCCGTAGACCGTGTTGCAGCCGGTGTGCGCGGCCATGGCCATTACGCTCATGCCGTTCGCCAGGCGTCCGTCGATTGGCTGCAGGTTCTTGTGATTGAAGGCTTCTGTCAGCAGCACAGCAGCCATGGCTTCAACAAGCTGCGCATCGGTGATTTCGCCGTGCTCCTTTTCGTAGGCGGCGATGCGCGATTTTGTATCGGTGGTGGTTTCGCCGCCGAGGCCCATTACCAAATGAGCGATGGTCTGGCGCAGGCGCGTGTAATCTTCTTCGTTCTCCGCCTTCAACGCGGCCAGGCGATTCGCGCCATTCTTTTCGAGGTCGGAGGCCTTGCTAACAAAACGTTCGCTCTTGGCGTGATAGAGCGGACGCATGTAGGCTTCGGTGACCGCCGCAATGGAGCGCAGCACGCTCTTTTCGCCGCAGCCGGCGCAGGCGCCGTCGCCGGCGACCAGTGCGTCGTAGTTGGTCCGCACCATGAGCATGTTGCGCAGCGTTGCGGTCTTGGAGTCGGCGGGATTGGCGCCGTTGTAGAGGCCGAGATACTTCTGCGAGGTATCGGGCAGCAGGTCCAGGAACGCGGTGCCGGTTTCGTGCTCGGCGTTCACATCTTCGGTCTCCTGCACCATCTTGAGCGCCTGGTGGTCGCCGCAGGCGGTGACGCAGGCCGCGCAGCCTTTGCACAGATCCGAAACAAAAATCGAGAAGATGCCGCCGGAGCCGGACTGCTTGCGCTCGGGCGAGGAGAAGATGGCGTTGACCTTCTGGTAGGCCATCGGGACTTTGTCGATGATCGAGTAAAACTGCGCCTTGGCCTGGGCGGAGAATCCATCGACGGATTCGGTGACTTCGCGAATGATCGTGGGCAGCGGCGTTCCCTGCTTGATTTCGGCCACCATGCGTTGGCGCGTTTGCTTTTCGATTTCCGGCAGCTTGTCAAGCATCTTGCGGCGTTCGGCCGGATCGGCGACGTAGCGCGTGACGGCAGTGCTCAGCACGGTGCTCAAGTCCTGCGAGCAGTTGGGCAGCGCCGTGTCGGGGCAGACGCTGATGCACTCCATGCATTGCGTGCAATTCTCAGGAATGTAGAGCGGCGTTTCGCGGCGGGCGACGTACTTGGATGCGGTGTCGCCTGTGGCTGCGGCAATTACGCCCATGGCCGAAAGCGGCGTGGCCGGCTGGTTGTAGCCGAAGTGCGCACGGAACTCGGCGTCGAAGGCTTCGATGGTGGAGATTGGCGTGCGCGGCCCTTGCCCCTCGGGCGCGGCATGCGAACGGCAGCCGGCGCCGGTGGTGCAGGCAGCCTCAGCGAATTCCGGAACTGCAACTTCTTCAAAGATGGGCAAGAGCGCCTGGCCGCGGAGACTCGAGTGATCGGCTGCGGTGATTTCGCCGATGGCAATTTCTTTCACGCGTTCGAAGCCCTGCGTCATGACTTCCATGTTCGAC
>JBAWFY010000491.1:0-7919 GCA_049592335.1 Occallatibacter sp. | reverse complement strand
GCCGTAACCGCTGCGCGTCGCTCACGTCCATGCCGCCGTACTTCGATTTCCAGCCGTAGAACGTGGCCGCGCTGATCCCATGCTCACGGCAAAGATCTGCCGTCTTCACCCCGGCCTCATGCTGCTTCAATATCCCGATGATCTGCTCTTCCGTGTACCGACTCTTCTTCATCCCAGTCCTCCCGTTCAGATTACGAGAGAACTCCAGTTTTCCATGGCCGTGTTTTCCGGGGGCAGGTCAGAACAACGTCGGATAAAGAAAAGCCCCCTGAATACAGAGTATTCGAGGAGGCTTTGTCTAACGCGCTCTCCGTCTCGAAGGACGAGGTACGGAAGCGTGCGAATGAGGCGAAGTCCGAGAAGGTTTCTCGTTATAAGCGATACAAGTACGTCCCCGCAAAGCGCCACTCTTAGCAACTAGGAGGCACCTTGCCGGTCAGTTCTGCAAAGGTTAGTCTCTTCCCTGAAATTTGCGAAACTGCCAGCGCAAAGCGATCCGCGTCTGTGAGCGGATTGTCTTTCGTGGTTCTGTTGTTGTACCTGAAAACTTGTTCGGCCGCGCAGTGTCCGTTTCAACAGGGACCAGAAGTTCTCAATTCCCTGGCAGGTGGCTACGATCTCAGCAGCAGATTTTTCAACTGATGTGCCCCCGGTCCCTCGCATTTGGGGACCGGGGATGACAAATGACTTCGGTCCTCGCTCCTGATGCCGGGAACTTTATCACTGTCCCAAGTTGGGCAGCATCCAGGAATCCGCACCTCGACTCCCAAATCTGACACGCGACATCGCAGCCCGGCCCGCAAAGTCAATCCGATGCCCTCGAATCCCACCCAATCCCATTCACCACAAAAGCACTTATTCTCCGCTCCAAATTGCCGGTTAATTCCGCCAAATCTCTATCCTTATCTCAGGAGCGTTGCGGAAGCCGCGGAAGCGGGCAAACGCCTCCCCGTCGGCACTCCCGAGCGGCTGATCGTCAATCGCTCCGGGCCGCTCATCGTGCCCGGATCGCTGCATCGGGTCAGCCCCCCAGCAGCGCAAAAAACCGCCTGTGCAACTGTGCTGCTCGCAAGTCCATGCCGTGCAATCGCCTGCAGCCAAAATCGCCCGTCACCACAGAAACTGTGCAACTGTGCAGCACAGCCGCCAGGCTTTCTTGTTCCCTCGTTCCCTTGGCCCATAAATCCCTGTTTTTAATCGAATACCACCGTCTTGTTCCCGTAGCAGAGAATCCGCCGGTCGAGGTGCCAGCGCACGGCGCGTGACAGCACCATGCGCTCTAGATCGCGGCCGCGGGCGACCAAATCCTCCACCTGATCGCGGTGCGAAATGCGCGCCACGTCCTGCTCGATGATGGGCCCGTCGTCGAGAACCGCTGTGGCGTAGTGGCTCGTAGCGCCAATGAGCTTGACGCCCCGCGCATGGGCCGCGTGATAAGGCCGCGCGCCGGTGAACGCCGGCAGAAACGAGTGGTGCACGTTGATGATCCCGGCCGGGTAGCGCTCGACAAAACTCGGCGAGAGAATCTGCATATACCGCGCCAGCACCACCAACTCGATTTCGTTCTTCGCCAGCAGTTCCAGTTGCCGCGCCTCGGCCGCTGCGCGCGTTTCCGGCTTAACGGGCACATGCTCAAACGGCACGCCATAGAAGGCGGCCAGGTTCTCGACCTCGCGGTGATTTGAAACGATCAACGGAATCTCGCAGGCCAGTTCTCCGCTGCGCCAGCGGTGCAGCAGGTCGGCCATGCAGTGCAGGTATTGCGAGCAGAAGAGCGCCACGCGCGGCTTGCGCAAACTTGAAGTGAGCTTCCACTTCATGTTGAGCTCGGCTGCGAGCCCGGCAAAGACGGTGCGGAAGCCTTCAAGGTCGAAGCCGTTCAACTCGAACTCCACGCGCATAAAAAACAGGCCCGCATCGTGGTCGCGGTGCTGGTCGGCGTGGAGAATGTTCGCGCCACGCTCGTAGAGCAGCCCCGAAACGCGCGCCACAAGGCCCTTGCGATCCGGGCAATCGATCAAAAGAACCGCTGAATCTTTCATGCTCAAACCAGATTACGATATTGGAGCGGTAAGAACGTAGCAGGGCCGCCAAGCGGCCCCGCGTCGTCTAGCTCCGCTAACCCCGCTAGCTCCACTAATCGTAATATTCAAGGCCCAGATGCGTGATCAAGTCCGCGCCCATAATGTGGCGAAGCGTGTTCTTGAGCTTCATCGACTGAATGAACAGATCGTGCTCGGGATAAAGCCCCGGCGCGCTCTGCGGCGACTTCAGGTAGAAGCTCAGCCACTCCTGAATGCCTATGGAGCGCAGTTGCGGCGTGCGCTTGGCGAGGTCGAGGAACAGCACCAGATCGAGCGCGATCGGTGCAGCCAGAATCGAGTCGCGACACAGGAAGTTCACCTTTAACTGCATGGGATAACCGAGCCAGCCGAAAATATCGATGTTGTCCCACGCTTCTTTTTCATCGCCGCGCGGCGGATAGTAGTTGATGCGAATCTTGTGGTAGATGTCGCTGTAAAGATCGGGATACATCTCCGGCTGGAAGATATACTCAAGCGACCCAAGCTTCGACTCTTCCTTGGTCTTGAACGACTGCGGCTCGTCGAGCACTTCGCCGTCGCGGTTGCCAAGAATGTTGGTCGAGAACCATCCGCTCACGCCGATCATGCGCGCCTTGAAGGCCGGCGCCAGCACCGTCTTCATAAAAGTCTGCCCGGTCTTGAAGTCCTTTCCGCAAACCGGTGCAGCATTCTTCTTCGAAAGCGCAACCATGGCCGGAACATCGACCGTGAGATTCGGCGCGCCATTGGCGAAGGGCACGCCTTCCTTGAGCGCCGCGTAAGCGTAGATCTGCGAAGGCGCAATCGCGATGTCGTTCTTTTCCAGGCCCTTCTCAAACGCAGTAATCGACTGATGCACCGGCGCCTGTTCCAAAAAAATCTCAGTGGAACCGCACCAGATCATCACCACGCGATTCACTTTTTTCTTGAACGCTCGAATGTCCGCCATCACCTGCTGCGCGAGATCCATCTTGTTCTTGCCCTTCTTCACGTGCGTGCCGTGCAACCGCTTCACGTAGTAGCTGTCGAAGACCGCGGGCATAGGCTTGATGGTTTCGAGATACGGCTTCAGCTTCTTGAGGATCTCCGGCTTGAGCACCTGAGCATGCGCCGCCGCTTCGTACACGTTGTCTTCGAAGATGTCCCAACCGGTGAACACGATGTCGTTCAAATCGGCCAGCGGAACAAAATCCTTGATGAGCGGCGAGCGGTTTTCCGTGCGCTTGCCCAGCCGGATGGTGCCCATCTGCGTAAGCGAACCGACGGGCTTTGCCAGTCCGCGGCGAATCGCCTCCACGCCCGCGATCATCGTAGTGGCCACAGCACCCATGCCCACAACCATCACGCCTAGCTTGCCCTTCGCAGGCTCGATCTTCGCTGCGACCGCATTACGCCGCGCGAGCGATTTCCCCGTTCCAACTGCGGCCTTCCTGCCGCCTTTCCCCTTCGTAGCCATTGCGTCTCCTAACTTTTGTTTAAAGATGATTTCGAATGTTTCGTCCACTGGGAACTCTTCTTCCCTAGTCCCTGATCCCTAGTCCCTGTTTCTTCCACCGCGTGATGTGTGTCCACAGAAACCACGCAAATAACATTACGAGCCCGAGCTCGACTGCGAAATGGAAGCGATGAAACGCTTCCTGCAACCGGGGATCGGTATCCCAACTCTGTCCCAGCCTCATGCCGATCCAGGCCAGGCAGAAGTACCAGATCGACGATCCCACTGTGGTGTAAATGTGAAAACGCAGCCGTGGCATTTTGCCAATGCCTGCCGGAAACGCGACGTAAGTCTGCACCAGCGGCATCATGCGCCCGGCGAAAATCGCAATCGATCCGTACTTCTCGAAAAACCTGGTCATCAGATCGAGATCGTGCTGGCTCATCAGCACCCACTTACCGTAGCGCTCGACCAGCGGCCGTCCGCCCTTCGCGCCGATCCAGTAGGCGATCGCCGAGCCCAGATTGCAACCCACCACTCCCGCCGCAGCTATCAAAAACAAGTTGAAGCGGCCTGTATAGGCGAGGTATCCGGAGAACGGCAGGATCACCTCGGATGGAATGGGAATGCCCGAAGAGTTCAGAACAATGAGCCCGGCAATGCCTGCGTAACCACCGGCGTTAATGACGTGAATGACAAATTGAAATATAAATGCGACGATCTTTTCGCTCATGAGCGTACTCAGTATAAAGGCCATCGAGCAATCCGGCGGTGTTGCGCGCCCCTTAAATGGCAAAAATGATTGCACACGTCTGCAATCCGCGCTTTTGCCGCAATAAACGCCTGCCTGGTGGCCTAGTTTTCGCTCCATCCCAGCCGCAATCGCCCGCACGATAAGCTAGTAGCTGAGAGTTAAAAGCTGAAAGTTGCTTTTAGGAGGTTCCCTTGGCCGATTTTCCACCCGTACCGCTGACTCTTGAAGGCGCGAGCGTCCTCCATCAGTTCTTCCGTTTCAACTGGACCTCCTGGCGGTCCTCCGCGGACGGCGAACGCAAATCCAGCGCGCCGACCGAACGTAAATCCGGCGCGGACGGCGAGCGCAAGGAGATTGTTGCTGAAGCGATTACCACACTCCGCGCCATGGAGCGTTCCGGTCCCGACGCGCCCGTGCACACCGCGCTTTACTCGCAACTCGGGCACAAAGGCGACCTGATCCTCGTGCACTTCCGCGATTCATTCGAAGCGCTCAATCAGGCTGAGCTTCAGTTGGCACAGACAAAGCTCTTCGACTTCTTGACCCCGACGCACTCCTATGTGTCCGTGGTTGAGCTGGGCCTCTACGAATCCAGCCGCAAAACCTACGAGGCTGCGGCCGAAAAGGGATTTGCAGCGCACTCCGCGGAGTGGAACGCCGAGATTGCAAATTCGCTCGCCCGCGGCGCCGAAGCCATGAAACCGCGGCTCTATCCCGCCGTTCCCGACAGCAAATATCTGTCCTTCTATCCCATGGACCGCAAGCGCGGCGAGCAGGTGAACTGGTACACGGTGCCGTTTGCCGAACGCCAGCGCATGATGCACGAGCATGGAATGATCGGCCGCCGCTACGGTGACCAGGTGAAGCAGATCATCTCCGGATCGATCGGTATGGATGATTGGGAGTGGGGCGTCGATCTCTTCGCCGACGATCCAGTGGTCTTTAAAAAGCTGATCTACGAGATGCGCTTCGACGAAGTGAGCGCGGTGTATGCGCTGTTTGGGCAGTTTTACGTGGGAATCCGGCTTCCGGTTGAAAACCTCGGCGCCTGGCTTGAAGGAAAGCTACATCAGATAGGGAGCGAAAATCATGTTCGGTAATACGCTTGCGATTGAGAATCCGTATGGTATTTCCGTGTTCGGCTCTGTGGTACTCAGAGTGACGCCAGATTCGGTTCTGATCAATAGCGCGGTCACCCGAATAGCGCACAATGCTGCCGAGGCATTCTCCGAAGCGAAGAAAGGAGCGCATGCGGTAGCTGAGTTCCTGCGCCGCTCTAACATCGACGATTTCGGAACCTCGCGAATTTCGCTTACCAGCGAGTTTCGGTTCATCAGTGGCGAGCAGCGTTTTCAAGGCTATCGTGCGACCGTAGGATTCATGGTTAAGATCAACAATCTGGAGATTTTCGAGTCAGTCATTACGGGCATTGTGGAAGCTGGTGCGAACGATGTTCGCTCAATCCAATTTCAGTCGTCCGATTTGAAGGATTTGAGATCGCAAGCCCGCGCACGAGCGGTGCAGGCCGCAAGAGAGAAGGCTGCAAACTACGCGCACGCCGCCGGGGCTTCGGTCGGAAAATTGATCCATATTCAAGATGTGAACCCACGTCAAGCACAGCCAAGTGGCCATGACATGATGCGCGGCAGTGGCCCCGGTGGACAAGATCAAGTTTCCAGTGACATCGAGGAGTCTGCATCCGGAAAGCAGAGCCTGGATCCGAGTGCCATCGAGGTCGCTGCAGCTGTTCTCGTCGCGTTCAAGTTGGATTGAGACTGTTCACTGCATTTCGACCTCTATCCTGACCACATGCTGAAGAAATCGACTAACCGCGTTACACCAACGAAGCCAGCCCGCAGCCCGCTTGCGCCGGAGCGCGTTGCAGCAATCCTCAAGGCGCTCGACGAGGCCTACCCCAACGCCGAGTGCGCACTGCATCATCGCTCGCCGTGGGAGTTGCTGGTGGCGACCATCCTCTCGGCGCAGTGCACTGACGTGCGCGTGAACATGGTCACGCCGGAGCTTTTCCGGCGCTTCCCGACTCCGCAAGCCATGGCTGCCGCGACACTCGACCAAATCCAGGAAATAATCAAGACCACCGGGTTCTTCCGCAACAAAGCCAAGTCGCTTCAGGGTGCGGCGCGCAAAATCATTTCCGACTTCGGCGGCAAAGTTCCCGAGACGCTTGCCGAACTGATCACGGTTCCCGGTGCGGCGCGCAAAACGGCCAACGTGGTGCTGGGCGTTTCGTTCGGCAAAGCCGAGGGCATTGTGGTCGATACGCACGTCTTTCGCATTGCGCGGCGGCTGGAGCTAGCCAAAGGCGACACGCCGCAAAGAGTCGAGCAGGAGCTAATGCAGGTGATTCCCCGCGACCACTGGATCGCCTTCTCGCACCAGATCATCCATCACGGCCGCCAGGTGTGCATCGCGCGCAACCCGAAGTGCAAACAGTGCAACTTAGAAACGCTGTGCCGGTCGAAGGATAAGACCTGGGAGAGCTGAGGCAGGCGAGTTAGCAAGTTAGCGAGTCAGCAAATCAGCGGTAGCCGCGATCAATCCAGAAATATCATGCGGATCGGCCTCGATTGCGGGTTCCCATCCGTGTTCGTGCAGCGTCTGGCTGGTGATGGGGCCGATGGAGATGGCGCACACGCCGGGAAGCGGGAACGCGAGCCCTGCTGCGCGCGCGGCTTCGGCCAGGTGCGTCACGCTTGAAGAACTGGTGAAGGTTGCGGCGTCGATTCCCGTCTCCAGCGCTTTGCGCAGCAGTTCCGGCGCGGCCTTCGGCATGGCGTTTCTATAAGCTTCGACAACGTCGACTGTCGCACCCGCCGCGCGCAGCGCATCGGGAATCACGTCGCGTGCGATCTCCGCGCGGGCCAGCAAAACATGCTTACCCGCGATTTGCGGCGTAAGCTCCGCAACCAGACTCTCGGCAACGTAAGACACGGGAGTCAGATCGACATCGAGGCCAATTTTCTCAACTGCGATCGCTGTGGCTGCGCCCACCGCTGCTACTTTCAAATTCGGTTGTCGAGTTAAACCGAACCCTTCGAGCGATGCACGAATACCAAGCACGTTGGCTGCATTTGCGCTAGTAACAATAAGCCAATCGTACTGGCTGAGATTCCTGAGAGCAGATTCAAGGGGCGCGAAGCTCTCCGGAGGCCGAATCTCGAGCACTGGAACTTCAACCGGCTCGGCGCCCAAGGCGCGTAATCCTTCGCTCAGTTTGCCGGCCTGATGCGCGGCGCGCGTCACCAGTACGCGACGGCCTGCGAGCGGCAGGGCGGTCATCAGGCGGCTCCGCCGGTAGACTCATTAGCGGCCTCGAGCAGCGGGCCTGCGCCAGCTTCCATCAACATTCTGGCGGTCAGGCGGCCGAGGGCTTCAGGATCGTTCGTCTGTCGCACAGCCTCGTGATAGACACGCACCGCCGCGCCGTTCGCAGGATCGGCAACAACAGCAAATACTTCATCACGCGGAGCGGTTCGGCATTGATCTTCCGACGCGTCGTACGGCTTCAAACGGCAATGGATGCCGATTGGCACCTGGCAGCCGCCGCCGAGTGCCGCAAGTGCAGCGCGTTCGACGGCAACGGCAAACCGCGTGTCGGCGTGATCGAGAAAGCTTACCGCCTCGATTGTCGCCACATCGTTCTTGC
>JBAWFY010000490.1:0-5194 GCA_049592335.1 Occallatibacter sp. | reverse complement strand
ATCCCAAGAGTCATTACGTCGTTCAGCCGGAGCGCAAGGCCGAAGCCATCGACTCCATCACCGCCGAATTAAACGAGTGGGTCACGCACCTCGAAACGGAAGGCCGCGCGGTCGAAGCTCAGCGCGTCCATCAGCGCACGCGTTTCGATCTCGAAATGATCAAGTCGATGGGCTACTGCCACGGCATCGAGAACTACTCGCGCCACTTCTCGGGCCGCCTGCCGGGCGAGCCGCCGCCCACGCTCCTCGACTATTTTCCGCGCGATTTTCTGCTCTTTATCGACGAGAGCCACGCCACGATTCCGCAGGTGCACGGCATGTGGCACGGCGACCGCAGCCGCAAGCAAACTCTCGTAGACTACGGCTTCCGCCTGCCCTCCGCGATGGATAACCGGCCGCTGAAGTTCGACGAGTTCGAGAACCGCGTGCACCAGGTGATTTACGTGTCGGCCACGCCGGGGCCTTACGAGCTCACACGTTCGAGCGGCGTGGTCGTGGAACAGGTGATTCGGCCCACGGGATTAGTTGATCCGGAGGTTGAGATTCGGCCGGTAAAGGGGCAGATCGACGACCTGTTAGCGGAAATCCGTGATCGAGCCAAGCGCGGCGAGCGCGTGCTCGTTACCACGCTGACCAAGCGCATGGCTGAAGACCTGGCTGGCTACTACACCGAAGTCGGTGTGCGCTGCCGTTACATGCACTCGGAGATCGAAACGCTGGAGCGGGTGAAGCTGCTGGCCGGGCTGCGCAAGGCCGAGTTCGACGTCCTGATCGGCATCAACTTGCTGCGCGAAGGCCTGGACCTGCCCGAAGTTTCGCTCGTCGCAATCCTCGATGCAGACAAAGAAGGTTTTCTGCGTTCGGCCGGCTCGCTGATCCAGACCATGGGCCGCGCCGCGCGCCATGTCTCCGGCAAGGCGATCCTCTACGCCGACAGGGTCACCGATTCCATGCGCCGGGCCATCGACGAGACGGATCGCCGCCGCGACCTCCAGCGTGCCTACAACGAAGAAAACGGCATCATTCCGCAATCCATCCTCAGCCAGGTGGACATGGGCCTTGCGCACATTCTCAAGGCCGAATACGGCGAGATCGACGAGCCTGAAACTGCCGGAATCCCCGAGTTCAAGACCCAGGAGGAGCTCGACGGATACATCGCCCGTCTCGAAAAGGAAATGCGCGAGTCCGCCAAGAGGTTCGAGTTCGAAAAAGCCGCCAAACTCCGCGATTCAATCAAGGAGCTTCGCGAAAAGGAATTTCTCTTCGGCTAGACGCCAGTCCGAGTGGAGAGATAGACGCCACTCCGTGGCAACCCGAGGGGAAGAAAATGCATCAACAACGCTAGGATTATTGAGGTTAAAGCCACTTGGCAAGCGACATGATTTCCCCCTCCAACAACCGGGACACACAGATTTTCTGGGGTGAGATTGCGCCCTCGGAACATATCGCGCAATTTTACGAAAACGACCAGGTTCTGCTGGATACGTTGGCCGGATTTGTCGGCGGTGGAATCAAGAGCGGCGAATGCGTGATTGTCATCGCCACGCCGGAACATCGGTCTGCCCTGCAAGAACGCTTGACCGCCTCCGGGATCGACGTTTGGCGCGCCAATGTTGAGGGTCGGTACATCGCTCTCGACGCCGAAACGACACTCGCGCGGTTCATGGTGAACCGGCTTCCCGATGAAAAACTCTTCTCCGAATGCGTGGAGAGCCTGCTTCATCAGGCGAGTTTGAACGGGCGCCGGGCCCGGGCTTTTGGCGAGATGGTAGCTCTGCTCTGGGCGAGGGGAGAAGCTGCCGCAACAGTCCGCCTGGAATTCCTGTGGCAGAGCTTTTGTCAAAGCCATGCATTTTCCCTCTTATGCGCGTACCCGAAGGCCGGCTTTACCGAAGATCCCACCAAGTCGCTGGCTCACATTTGCGCCGCCCATTCCAGGCTGGTTTAGAACCCGTTTCCTGGCGCGGAGAGCGTTCAGCCGCAAAGACGCACCCTTTCGAAAAAGCCACCCGCCTGCGCGATTCAATCAAGGAGCTGCGCGAAAATGGGTTCCTCTGCGGCTGAGGCACAAACGTTTAAGTGTCACCAAAACCTTCCCATTTTGCGGCTAACTTTCCACACTGCTGCCCTCATCCAACAATCCGGGGTCGCAGCGTGAATCGTATCGTGTGCGCCGGGCGCTTTTTTCATGACCAATAGCTTTTCCCATCTTCATATCCCCGCAGTTTTTTGGCCAGAGCCGCCGGCCCCCGAGCATATCGCTCATTTTTACGACAACGATGAACAATTCCTGCGCAACCTCACCAACTTTGTTCTCGAGGGCCTAGCCGCAGACGAGAGCGTCATCGTCATCGCAACCTCCGAGCACGAGACAGCCTTACGTTTCAGGCTCTTTGCAGCAGGCATCGATGTGGCTTCGGCGATTGAAGACGACCGTTACATTCCGCTCGACGCGGAAGAGGCGCTGGCGAAATTCATGGTGAACGGATGGCTCGACGGGCAGCGCTTTGCGAATCTGGTAGGACAAGTGATCAAGCAAGCCACGGCCGGGCACCGCCAGACGCGCGCCTTCGGTGAAATGGTGGCCCTGCTGTGGGAGCGAGGCCAAGCCGGAGCCACTGTCCGCCTCGAAGACCTCTGGAATCAATTCTCACGAAGCTTCTCCTTCCCACTCCTCTGCGCCTATCCAACGGCTGGCTTTGTGAAGGGGCCACTGTGCTCTCTCGCAGAGATTTGCTCGGCCCACTCTACCTGCATCGTTGACGGTGATGCCATCAGTGTGTGGAGAACGCCAGTCTCGGCACAGGCGGCCGATTAAAGCACGCAGATCCCCTTCCCCCAGAGTCGCACCCATCCTCCTTTCGTCTGAGCTAACTTACCATCCGCAGTGTGAGTCAAATCACACGCCACAGGCCTATCATGGATGGAGAATAGTGTGAGCAGACCCTGGATAGGGGAGTCTTCGTTCCTCTTCCCGCGCGTGCGAAAATCATCTCGAGGTCATCATGGCAGCCTTCGGAAGTTTATGTCTTCTTATCGCCTTAGCCCTGGCCGCCTATAACCTTTTGGCGGGGGCGCTGGCGTTGCGACTGCTTGCCACCGGCCAATCGGCAGCCATCTCTCCCGAACGCCTCGCCGAAACCGCTCGCCGCGCCGGAATCGCTGGGTTCGCCGCCGTCACGGGAGCCGCATTCGCCCTCGTCTGGTCAGTCTTTACCAACGATTTTTCTATCACCTACATCCTCGACCACTCCAACCGCGCTCTGCCCATCCCCTACAAGTTTGCGGCGCTCTGGAGCGGCCAGGAAGGCTCGCTGCTGCTTTGGGCGTGGCTGCTGGGAACATACGGCTTTGTCCTGCGCCTGCGCCATAAAACCGACGTCAAGCTCTATGCCTATGCGGGCACGATTCTCGCCGGTGTCCAGGTCTTCTTTCTGGCCATTCTCAACTTTGCCGCGCCGCCGTTTTCGCTGCTCAAGGGCGCAACTCCCGACGATGGCAACGGACTTAATCCGCTGCTCCAGTACCCGGAGATGGTCATCCATCCGCCATTGCTCTACCTAGGCTACGTGGGCTTCTCGGTTCCTTTCGCGTTTGCGCTGGGCGCGCTGATGATGCGCTATCCCGGCGAAAAATGGATTCGTATCACCCGTACATGGACGCTGGTGACGTGGCTGTTTTTGACCTGCGGCATCTTTCTCGGCATGCACTGGGCCTACGCAGTACTCGGCTGGGGAGGCTACTGGGGTTGGGACCCGGTTGAGAACGCGAGCTTCATGCCGTGGCTCACCGGCACTGCCTTCCTGCACTCGGTCATGATGCAGGAACGCAAAGGCATGATGAAAGCCTGGAACGTGTGGCTGATCTTTTCCACGTTCCTGCTCACCATGCTGGGCACGCTGCTCACGCGCGCCGGCCTGGTCAGCTCCGTACATGCCTTCGCGCAATCGTCCATCGGCAACTGGTTCGTCACCTTCATGGTCATCGTGATCGCTGTCTGCATTTTTACGTTCGTCCTGCAGCGCAACCATTTGCAAACCGAGCATCAGCTGGAGTCGCTGGTCAGCCGCGAATCGAGCTTCCTCTTCAACAATCTCGTCCTGCTCACGGCCTGCTTCGTGATTCTGTGGGGAACGCTCTTCCCCATCCTCTCGGAGTTCGTGGAGGGCAGCAAGGTGACGGTCGGCGCGCCGTTTTACAACAACGTAGCCGTACCCATCGGGCTGTTTCTCCTATTTCTCACCGGCGTAGGACCGCTCCTGCCCTGGCGTGCCACGTCACTCAAAGCTGTTCGGCGGAACTTCGTGCTGCCGGTAATCGCGCTATGGGCTACGGCGATTGTGTGTTTTGTAGCCGGTGCAAATCCGTGGCAGGGTAGCGCGTTCAGTTCAGGAAAGTTTTATGCGCTGGTGGGCTTTGCGCTTTCGGCCGCGGTGCTCACAGCCATCATCTCAGAATTCTTGCGTGGCGCCGCTGTCCTCATGCGGCAAACCGGGCGCAACCTCTTCGCGGCGCTGTGGCTGCTCACGCGGCGCAATACACGCCGCTACGGCGGCTATCTGGTTCACATCGGCGTCGTGATTGTCGTCATTGGGCTTTGCGGCTCGGCCTTTAATAGCAACATCGAAAGCGAGCTGGGCGTGCACAGCCGGATGGGCATCGGGCCATACACGCTCGAGTGCACCGGCTTTACGCAGGACTCAAACGATAACTACGACTCAGAGTACGCAATGATGGACGTGTATAAAGGCGGCCACAAGGTATTTCAGATCACGCCAGAAAGGCGCGTCTATCACGCCAGCGGCCAACCGCAGACCATGGTGTCCATCCATTCCACGCCGGAGTGGGATCTTTACGTTGTCTATGAGGGCACGAATCCCGACACCGGCCAGCCCATCATCAAAGCATTCCTGAATCCGCTCGTCGGTTGGATCTGGATTGGCCTCGTGGTGATGGTCTTTGGCACAGCCATCGCATTGGTTCCCAGCCTCACGCCAGCCACTGCCGCGCTACGCATCCCAGCCACGCAGGCCGCCGCCATCCCGGCGCTGAAGGGCGGCCACTAATGGCAACTCCGTTGCGTTTTAGGTCTTGGACGCGAGCGGCGGAAGCTGGGATCCTCGCCATAGCCATTTGCTTTTCCCTCGGCGCCAGCGACGCCAGTTCGCGCTTCAACAATCTGGGTCATCGCCTG
>JBAWFY010000489.1:0-2247 GCA_049592335.1 Occallatibacter sp. | reverse complement strand
ATCCGCAGACCCTTACCGGTCGTGGGGGTTCAAGTCCCCCTCCGGGCACCATCTCAAGCGTGGGACAGAAAATCGATCCATCACGCGCGCCTCGTCTTCATTTCAGCTTGGAGGTCGTAGTTTGGCTGGCCGTAGCCGGACCACTGAAAAGGCTCTGCCTCCGGAACGGCACACCCGAATCGCGAACGAAATACCACTTCAAAACTACCGTGTATGCCGGCGCAATCACACCGGTTCGTTCTGACGGCGAGCCCTGATTCTCAAAGTAGAAACTCGTATACGTGGGCGAGAGCGTGATGTTGCCGAAGATGGAAAGATTGAAAGCGAGATTGGTTGTGATGCCATACCGTTCCTGCGTGGTGAGGGTTGCGCCCGGCAACAGGAAGCTGTCGCCTTGGGTGTCGAAAGTGACGGAAGATTTCTTTGGCGCCGCAAGCTGCTTCTGTAAATGCATCGTCCAATACAAGCCGCCGGCATGCAGAGTTTCCGGCACCGGAACGAAGACCGAGGATCCGTTGAGAGCGATTCCCGCAGTTTTGTAAGCATTCTTGACGCAGGTCTGAATGGATTGCGTAGCCACGAAGTTGCAAACCGCCGTGGACGAGATTTGCGGCATCAGGAGGGCCGACAAAATGTTGTTCTGGTTGGCATACTCCGGTCCGACTTCTCCATAAGAGCCCACGTCGGGGCCCCACTTGGTCTTCGCATCCATCTGATACCGGAAGCCGATCCGCTGCGTGAATCCCCACACGTAAGGCGCATGCACGCTCAACTGCTGTTGGGTGTTCGTGACACCGGCCGCGGAGAGATACGCGAAGTTCAGATAGGCGCCCGTCATCTGACGCTGGTACTGGAAGGGCGCGAAGACGATGAAGGCATGCGGATGAGGAGCGATCCAGTGGTCGGCGGGAATCTGGAAGAACCCGCCGGCAGTTTCTCCGTTCAGCGAATACGTGACCGTTTCCGGATTGCCGGTAAGGTTGCCCAGAACTTTGCGGTCGTACTCAGTATCGTTCTGCAACCCGAACGTGAAGTATTTCGCGAACAGATCCGCATTCTGCTGCCGGTATTGAGGCATGGAGAAGACGAGCCGCGACGCAGTTTCCAGATCCAGCTCCTGCGAGTGCGGAGTGGTGGCCTGTGTGTTGGCGACGCCGGAAAGATCGGAGGCAAGCTGATTGTCGCTCAGGTTGGGGTGAAAGAACGTGAAGCCGGCCACGAGCTTGGAAAAATCGAGTTGCGCAAGGCTTCGGCTCTGATGCGACTGCTCGAGATTCAGCAAGCTGGACTCAGCCGACGGGTTCTTCCCTTCAGCCGTGTCCTTTTCATAAACCTCGCCCTGGGGCACGTCGCCAGGTTTCGTCTGCGCTTCGTCTTGCCTATGGCTCAAAATCTCTTCGGCAAGTTCCCCGGAAATATACTTTTCCGTCGCCTGGGCATAGTTGCCGTTATCTTTGAGCAGGCCGGAGATGTTCTGGTAAATATCCGTATCTTCAGCGAGATGGTCGCTGGTGGCAATCCAATAGGCATGGTCCGCCGCCACGGGCGCGCCATCAACGCAGTAATTGCCGGTGTTTGTCGCTGCTCCGCTCGTGGGGCAAGCCGGGCTTTCCGGCACGTAGAATCTATCGGTAGTTGGAGAGGCGATCACCAGATTGGTTCCTGGGGTCGTGACGATGCCGAACGTAGTGAGCCACGCCTGATGGATGTCGCGTGCAAGCAGCGACTGTTCGACGTCGTTTTGCTGCTGCGCCGCGGTCATCAAGGCGTTGAGCGTGGTTCCGTCTATCATCACGCGCTCCACCAGGTCTCCCTTCCACAGAACGCGATCCAGCGCCGCACGCAGTTTGCAGTAGCTTGCGAAATCTTTTAGGTGGTGCGGATTGCTGCCCGGAACTATCAAGCTTGGCGTGTGGTCGCGGGCACTGGCTTGCCATTCGTCGCATCCTCGATCGTTTGAGTATTCGCTCCCCAGCCAACCGAAGAAGTAGTCGCGCCGTTCCAGCATCGCTACATCGGCGTTGGAACTATGCTGGATTTGGCCCAGCAGGTACTGCATCAGGACGTTGTCCTGGCAGGAACTGTCCTGGTAACGATGGCCGTTGCTCCCCGTGGCTAAACACGAGTTCCAAAGGGTGTCGAGATCGCTGGCTCCGCCGTTGGCTTCATGCAGTCGCGCTTCCAACAGAGACGAGGCGCTATCTTTGTGGCTCTCTCGTGTCGGCGCGGAGCCAGCCGGATTAGTTC
>JBAWFY010000488.1:0-2916 GCA_049592335.1 Occallatibacter sp. | reverse complement strand
CTGATAGTCCTTGCCCGTGTCCTTCTTGTACCAGTCGAGGATGCGGCCCACGAAGGGCGAGATGAGCGTCGCTCCGGCATCCGCGGCAGCGACGGCCTGGTGAACGCCGAAGAGCAGCGTCAGATTGCAGTGAATACCTTCTTTTTCGAGAACTTCGGCAGCGCGAATCCCTTCCCACGTCGACGCAATCTTGATGAGCACACGATCCTTGCCGATGCCTTCCTTGGCGTACATGCCGATAATGTCGTGCGCCATCTCGATGGTCTTCTCCGTGTCGTAGGAGAGTCGCGCGTCGACTTCGGTCGAAACGCGGCCGGGGATAATAGCGAGAATTTTCTTGCCGAAGGCAACAGCCAGCCGCTTGAACGCGAGATTGGCCACGTCCTTGTCGCTCGTGCCGTCGCCCAGCTCCTTATGGGCATCGGTCAGTACGCCGTCCACAATCGGCTGGTACTGCGGCATCTGCGCCGCGGCCGTGATCAGCGAAGGATTGGTGGTCGCGTCCTGGGGATGGAACTGCTCCATCGCTTGCATATCGCCGGTATCGGCGACGACTACGGTATATTGGCGTAGCTGTTCGAGCAGACTCTGCGGCATGATACCTCCTGTTGGGGAACACCGGGGAGCGGGTGGGCACCTACCGCACTAGTGTACCTCTTCTTTTTTGATGCACCCAATGACGGCCGGTTGCAGACTTGCGGACGACCCTGAGCGCTCACTACTTTCATGCTGCTTCAACAGACCGGAGACATGCATGACAGACTTCAACGCGATTGCCTGGCTCGATCGGCTATGGCGCGGAAACAGTCTCCTCGGCTTCGGCCGAGCGCGCGCTTTCGTGCCCCTGCTGGTCAACTGCGCTCACAGCGTAAACGTAGGTGTGGCCGGGCTCGACGTTCGCATCGCGATATCCTGGAGCAACGATGGGCTGCGGGGGCGAAATACGCTGCCAGTCCGATTCGGCTGCGCGCCGGTAAACACAGTAGCCTGCTAAGTCGGCCTCAGTGTTCGGCTGCCAGTTCAGGTCGATCGCAGGTCCCGCTCCCGCCTCACCTTCCGTCGCGACTGCGGCAAGACCTTTCGGCACCGCAGGCGGAAATACGTTCACGGCCGCGATGCGCACGGGAGGCGAGACCAGTCCCGCGAGCTCCAGCACCTTGCCATCGATATTCACGCGGGCCACGCGCTGCGCTCGATACTCGTAAGTGGCTCCAAAATCGATGCTGCCGTCGAGAGCACGATCACGATTGGGACCGGGCTCAACAAGCAAGGTTTGCTCCGCCGCTTCAGGATGCGGGGTAATCGTAGCTTTGGCGGATTTTGCGGCCGCAGGCTGATTCGCCGGCGGCGACACCAATTTGCGCAGGAGGCGGACTGCAACCGGCGCTGCTTCGGGCGGAGCGGCCGTCCAACGCAGCAGGACGCCATCGCGACGCATCTCCGCGGCCAGTCCTTCGACCGCGGCAGGCGCTTCGCCGGCCAGAACCTGCGCTCCATTCGATAACCCCGCCGAGCGTCCCCTGCGGTTATCGAGCTCGACAAAATAAGTGAGCACGCGCGGCGCGCCCTCGGCGAGCGCGGGCGGCAGGGTGTCGGTGAACGCTCCATCCGCGCTGGGCGAGAGATCGAATTTCGCGGCAACGGAGCAGCCTGAACCGGCTTTTGGGCCGGCGCCCTCCGTCCGGCACACGCGGACGGCAACGCTATCCTTCAGCGGCACCTTGTCGGTGTCTCTCTTTGGCATAGTCCAGGTGAGCGCCACCTCGTTGCCGGCGCGCACGGCAGAAAAATCGCCCACGCGCTCGGGAAGATCGAGCGAGGGCGGTTGCGGCGCACCGGGCATGCCGCATCCGGCGAGCACAAACAAGGCAGCAGGCGCGCCCAACAACACCACCCAACGGAGGTTCGCGCTAAGCTTCCTTGCAGATTGCATGCCTTTTTCAGTCTAGAGCATCTTTGCGAGCAGCGCCGACAAGCTACGCGACACGCGGCGATCAGGCTTTCTTCAGGTTGGCGAACTTTTCCATCAGCTTCTTGATGCCGTGGCGGGCGAAATGGACCGTCAGCTTGACGTCTTCGCCGTCGCCTTCACGCATCAGCACCGTGCCTTCGCCATACTTCGCGTGCATCACGCGCTGGCCCTTCCTGAGGCCCGAGGCTCCATGCGTCGCGGGAATCTCCATAGCCGGACGAGCAAATGCGCCGGGCCGACCTCCGCCTCCGGATTTGCTGCCAAAGAAGCGTGCAATATTGTCGAGGCTGCCCTCCGGGCCCTTACCTTTTGGAGGCGCTCCCGCGCTTTTGCCTTCCGAAGCAAATCTCTGGTGAGTCGAGTGGAACGAAGTTTCCTGGCTTTCATCCTCGTAATTGAAGTGCGCACGGCCGCTGCTGTCGTCGCCCCACCGGCGTTGTCCACCGTACGCCGATTTGTACGCAGGCGTCGACCACGCCGGACTTTGGCCGCCGAGATTCTCAATCAACTCGGAAGGCACCTCTTCGAGAAACCGCGACGGAATGCTCTGCTCCGGCATGTCGTTGCCGTAGCGGCGGCGATAGTGGGCGCGCGTGAGGATGAGCGTGTTCATGGCGCGCGTCATGCCGACGTAGCAGAGACGCCGCTCTTCTTCGAGTTCTTCCGGGCTGTTGAGCGTGCGCGAGTGCGGGAACAGACCCTCTTCCAGCCCGGCGAGAAACACCAGTGGAAATTCGAGCCCCTTGGCCGCATGCAGCGTCATCAGCGTGACGCGCGCGTTGGGGTCGAACTGATCGGTGTCAGACGCGAGCGCCGCGTGATCGAGAAACTCGGCAAGCGTCTCGCCGCGCTCCTCGGCGTCGTGCGCGGCGTTGGCCAGTTCCTTCAGGTTCTCAATGCGGCTGATGGCCTCAGGCGTGCCTTCGGTTTCAAGGGCTTTGATG
>JBAWFY010000487.1:0-3443 GCA_049592335.1 Occallatibacter sp. | reverse complement strand
GCCGAAGAGAGATCGCCAGGAACCGCCGCGTCGATGGCATGCAATTGCTGCGGACCGCCGATCGAAACCGAATCGGCAGTGCGGGTTACGTTTGCGCCAAATGCGCGCAAGGCCAACTCGCTGTGATCGCGCGTGCGCACCGCTTCGCGCACGGTGGTCGTGCCAGCCGTTTGCAGCCCGGCCAGCAGAATGCAGCTCTTCACTTGTGCGCTTGGAACCGGAGTGATGTAATCGATAGCCTTGAGCGGCCCGCCTTCGATCGTCAGCGGCGCGTGACCTTCGGTCAGGGTTAGGCGGGCGCCCATCGCTTCGAGCGGTTTGCGAATGCGTTCCATCGGCCGGCGTGAGAGCGAGGCATCGCCCACAAGCGTGAACCGGCCCTCCTGCGGCGCGAGCAAACCAGAAATCATGCGCATCGTCGAGCCTGAGTTGCCGCAGTCGAGCGCCCATTCACGCGAACTGCTGGAGGGTCCGACGCGCCCCGCCACGCCGGTGATCTCCACTGAGTCCGGGCCGGTGCGATTCACCTTCGCGCCCAGCGCCGCCATACAGGCCAAAGTGGAAGCGCAGTCAGCGCCCGTCGAGAAATTTGTAAAGCGCGAAACGCCCTCGGCAAAAGCTCCCAGCATGGCATAGCGGTGGCTAATGGACTTGTCGCCGGGTAGGCAAAGGCTACCCAAAATATTGCGGGCGGGACGGATTAAACGTTCCTGTATAGTGGCGTGCACAGTTTCTCCGGGGAAATGCTCGGATGTTCTGAGTGTATCGAATCGAGGACGGGACACGCCGTAATCGAAGTTTTCAACGTACGCGAAGCACAATGATCGTCTCGTCGTCGAAGCGGTCTTTGCTGCCTTGGAAACGCGCCACATCGGCCAGGATCGCCTCGGCAATCTCGGCGGCGGGAAGATCGCGGTGGGCACAGAGTAAATCGCCCAATCGCTGCTGTCCGTACATCTCCTCTTTCTCGTTCTCGGCGTCGAGAATGCCGTCCGAGACGAAGACGATAGCGTCACCCGACTGTGTAGCCACGCTCAGTTCTTCGTAGGAAACGTTGGGAAACATGCCCAGCGGAAACCCTTCAGCCTTCACCGGCACGGATTGCCCGGCGCGGCAGAAGATCGGCTGCACGGCACCCGAGTTGGCCACCTGCAAGGTCCGGTTCTCGTCGTTCCAGACCACGAAAAGCATAGTCACGTACTGCGAGTCGAGCTTGCGCTCCTGCAGAGTGTCGTTGAGCAGCGCCAGCATCTCAGCCGGATTGGGCTTTTGCGCAGCTGCCGCCCGCATAATGCCGCTCACCAGGGCCGCGAACAGCGCGGCGGGCGCGGCCTTGCCGCTCACATCGCCCAGCACGATCGCCGTGCGCCCGGGCCCGTACTCGAGAAAATCGTAGAGGTCGCCGCCAATCGTGCGCGCCGGCAAAAACCGCACAGCCATCTCGACATGTGGATGCGAAGGCGCTTCCGGTGGCAATAGCCGCAGTTGCACCTCGCGCGCCATCGCGATGTCGCGCTCCAGTTGGCTTTCCTGCCGCCGCACCGCCTGGTAGAGCCGCGCATTCTCAATGGCAATCGCAATCTGCGCGCCCAGCGTAGTGAGCATGCGCTCGTGTTCTTCGTTGAAGAATGCCGGCCGCGTGTGTTCGAGGTCCAGCACGCCGATCACGCGCCCCTTGTAAAACAGTGGAACAATCAGCTCCGAACGTGTCTCCGGATTCATAGGAATATAGCGCTGATCCAGGCTCACGTCGGGAACATTGACCGGGCGCCATTCGCGCACTGCTGCACCCACCAGTCCGCTGCTCGTGGGAATGCGCCGCATGGGTGCATGTGCGTAGCCGAATCGCCAGGCGTAGCGCGTGATCAGCGTCTCGCCCTTCTCATCGAGCAGCATGATCGAGAACATCTGGTAGTCAATCAGTCGCCGCAATAGCTGGCCGATTCTTTCCAGCAGCGGATTCAGTTCCAGAATCGACGCCAGCTCCACCGCAATCTCGTTCAATACTTCGAGCGTCCGTGCCTGGCGCGAGACCCGCGCGTACAAGCGCGCGTTCTCGATGGCCTGCGCGATCCGCGAAGCCGTCATCGTCAGGACATGCAGATGCTGCTCGCGAAAAAAGCCCAGCTGCTCGCTTTCAATGTCCATTACTCCGATGAGCCGGTTTTTGGCAATCAGCGGCACAGCCAGTTCCGAGCGCACCTCGGGATTGGCGTTCATGTAGAAATCCGCCGTCGAGACGTCGTTGAGCAGCATCGATTGCCGCGTAAGCGCCACTTGTCCCACCACGCCTTTGCCGATGGGAACGCGCGTGCGCTCCACCTCGGCTGAGTGGCCGATCTGGAACCGCATGCGCAACTCGCGACTGCGCTCGTTCAGAAGAAAGATGGCGAAGATGCGGTAAGGGATCACGATGCGCACCAGCTCGGCAGTACGGCTAAGCAGCGTTTGCAAATCGAGAGTGGTGTTGAGCGCGTCGGTCAAGAGCATGAGGTATGCCACATCCGCTGGCTCAATGCGAATGTTCGCCGGATCTAGATGCGCAGGCTCGGCAGGACGATAATCGCCCTCGAATTCGTGCCCTGCAGTTGGAGATGTCGGCGCTTCGCTCATAGCAGTGTCGAAGTGAATGATAACGCAGCAACGCAGTTATCAGTGCTCAGCAGTTGACGAAAAACCGATAACTGAAAACTGACGACTGCTCTCACTCCGCCCCCAGCTCACGCACAATCGCCACCGACACCGAGCACCCAACGCGGTTGGCTCCGGCTTCGAGCAGTGCGCGCACCTGATCGAGGCTGCGAACGCCGCCCGACGCCTTGATACCGCATCGCGCTCCAGCCACGCCGCGCAGCAGGGCCACATCGGCCACCGTAGCGCCTCCGGTCGAAAAGCCCGTCGAAGTCTTGAGGAAGTCGGCCCCGGCCTGGATGGCGATCTCCGAGGCGCGCAGTTTCTCCTCGGTGGTGAGCAGGCAGGTCTCGAGAATCACCTTGAGCACACCCCCGACACCATGGGCCACGGCAGCAACCGACTGAATCGCGTGCGTGACAGCGCAATGGTTTCCGCTCTTCAGGGCTCCCACGGGCAGCACCATATCGAATTCGCGAACGCCCAGCCGCGCAAGCACAGTCGCCTCCTGCCGCAGCGTGGAAACCAGCGAGGCGCCCAGCGGAAATCCCACCACGGCGCCTGTTGCGATACCTGTCCCGGCAAGCTCGCGCACCACGAGCGACGCCCACACCGGGTTCACCATGGCGCAGGCAAAACGGTAGCGAGCCGCCTCGGCGCAAAGCTCCTCAATCTGCTTGCGTGTTGCGTCCGGTCTCAGCAGCGTGTGATCGAGGATAGCGGCAAGAGACTGCCAACTGGAAAGTGTATTTGCGGTAAACCCGGTAGAGTCGAACGTACCATAATCGAATTCCAGGTCTGTTTCCTGGATC
>JBAWFY010000486.1:0-4876 GCA_049592335.1 Occallatibacter sp. | reverse complement strand
GCCTGGTGGGCGCAGCCGATGGCCCGCGTCCCCGCGAGATGCTGAAGGCGCCGGGCTGGCTGCACGAAGTAGCGGCGGGCGAATGATTTGAGATTCGAACGTGCTGTTCCCATCGGGGAATCGCATTTCCGTTAAGATCGCCTGTGCGAACAGCCATGCGCTGCATCACCCACACTTCGCGCCCACTTGCGCTATGCTTCTTCTTTCCGGGTAATTTCCCTGCGGAGAGCGCCATGTTGCCGCGCAGTACATCGATGAGTCCTGTGGTTCTCTCGTACTACACCATGCGCCGGATGGTAGGTCTGATCGCGATCATTCTGCCGTTTGGTCTGGCTGCGGGCTCCATGCTTGCCGGGCTGATAGGGCCGGGGCATCACTTTCCGCATCCGCTCCTGCAGCGTTCGATCAGCGACTACTACTACACGCCCATGCGCGACTATTACGTGGGCAGCCTCTGCGCCATGGCGGGATTCCTCGCCTGCTCGCGCGGCTACGACCTGCATGACGAGATCACCGGCTATGTGGCCGGGGCCTGCGCCCTGGGCGTCGCGCTTTGCCCGGTGTTCAATCCGCGCGGCAGCTACTATTCGCAGCAGGATCTGATTTTCGGCTGGGTACATATCGTGTTGGCGGCGCTGATGTTTCTTGTGCTCGCCTTCTTTTGTATCTTTCTGTTTCGCAAATCGTCCCCCGGAAAGCCGGTGACCGAGCGCAAGCTGCACAGGAACCGGATCTACGCCGGGTGCGGCTATATCATGGTGGCATGCATGATAGCGATGGTTGCTCTGAGCATCCGCTCGCTCATCGAGCGCCGCCATCCCAGCCCCTGGCTTTTCTGGTGTGAGTCGCTGGCGCTGTGCGCCTTTGGCTTTGCGTGGCTCACCAAGGGCGAAGGCCTGATGCGCGACAAGCCGCACCAGCAACAGCAGGAGTTAGCCCAGCATCATGCAGCCGTGCCGTCCTGAGCCGTGGTTGGTCGCCCCTCACAAAGCAGATTGCGGGGCGCATGGTACACTTCGCTTTTCACATCCTATTGTGGCCGGGAAACAGCTGCCCAGCACATTTGGCCACGGGATCGCGGCAGCAGAAAGATTTTCTCTCGTGCGAGTCTCTGAGCCAGCTTGACAAGCGCGCGAGTAAACCAATTTACTTAACTGCGAACGTCTGAAGCCTCCACGGACGCATTCTCGCCCCTTCTGGTGACGCTCATGTTCGGTTCATTCTCTGCTTGTTTCGCCGGCTTGCCGCGCTTTACGCCAGCCTTGCTCGTCTTCAGCGCAGAGCCGCTGGCGCGCCTGCGCACGCTCGACGTGCTGGTGATCGCCATCTATTTTGCGATGGTGCTCTGGATCGGCTTTTATCTCAAGCGCCAGGCCAATACCAGCGAAGAGTTCTTCATGGCAGGCCGCGAAATGACGGCATGGATCGCCGGCCTCAGCTTTGTGAGCGCCAACCTCGGCTCGCTGGAACTGATGGGCTGGGCCGGATCGGCTTACCAGTACGGCATTCTGGCCGCGCACTGGTACTGGGTGGGCGCGATTCCCGCCATGCTCTTCCTCGGCATGGTGATGATGCCGTTCTACTACGTCTGCAAGACGCATTCCGTTCCCGGCTACCTTAAGCTGCGCTACGGTGAAGGCGCGCGCATCGTGTCCGCGGTTTCATTTGCCTTCATGACGGTGCTCATGAGCGGCGTGAACATGTTCGCCATGGCTGAAGTGATGAAGGTCGTGCTCGGTTGGGACCTGAACTTCTCCATCATCGTCTCTTCACTCGCCGTGGCAATTTATGTGGCGCTGGGCGGATTGCGTTCAGCGATTTTCAACGAAGTTTTGCAGTTCATGCTCATCTGGGGCGGCGCGCTGCTGGTGCCGATTCTGGGGCTGATCGAAACCGGCGGATGGACCGGCTTCAAAGCGCGCCTCGCGCACAATATCGCTACCGGTGCCACTCCGGCGGGGGACTACACGCACCTGTGGCGCAGCATGGGCCATTTTGCCGACAATCCCATGGGCATTCACTGGACAGGAATTGTATTTGGTCTGGGCTTTGCAATCAGTTGCGGTTACTGGACGACAGACTTTCTGGTGGTGCAACGCGTGCTCGCCGCCAACAGTCTGCGCTCGGCGCGCATGGCCCCGGTGATTGGCTCGTTCTTCAAGATGGCGGTGCCCTTCATCGTGATTCTGCCCGGGCTACTCGGACTCGTGGTGTTGCAGAATCCCGACGGCAGCCTGCTGCACCTCGTGGGGCAAAACCTGGCCACACCGGGTTCGGGACTGCACAGCTACAACGAAGTGCTTCCGCTGATGATGGTGCGTTATCTCGGCCCCGGCCTGCTGGGGCTCGGCATTACCGCCCTGATTGCAGGATTCATGAGCGGCATGGCGGGCAATGTGAGCGCGTTTTCGGCGGTGTGGACCTACGACATCTACCAGCCGCTGATGGTCAAGAATGCGAAGGACGAGCACTACGTAACCGTAGGACGGTGGGCGACGATTCTCGGCGTCATCATCTCCATCGGAACCGCATACCTGGTGATGAATGCGCAGGGCATTATGGATTACGTCCAGGCGCTGTTCAGCTTCTTCATCTCGCCGCTATTGGGCGTGGTGCTGATGGGCATGTTCTGGAAGCGCGCGACGAAGGCAGGAGGCTTCTGGGGATTGCTGATCGGTACTCTGACTTCGATCGGACTCTGGGCGTGGGTGTATGTCAATCCAGCGGCACTGCGCTATGTGGCGCTCTCGCCCGATGCCAAGGCCATGGCCGAGAATATGTACAGGGCGTTGTGGTCGGTGATCGTCAGTATCCTGGTCACATTTTTCGTGAGTTTGTTCGGCAAGCCGCGGCCGGTGGCGGAGCTCGACGGGTTGGTGTACGGCGCAACGATTTTGCCCGTTGAAGAGCCAGTGCCGTTTTATAAGAACGAGTGGTTCTGGACCGTGCTGGCGATTGTGGCTTTTATCGGGCTCAATGTTTACTTCTGGTAGGGAGAACGCGTATGCATTCGGGGCACATTTCCATCTGGTTTTTCATCGGCGTTCTTCTCACCGTGTATGGAGCGCTCATCGCTGGATACGGTGTGTTTGAGGTGGCCACCGGCCAGTTAGCCCACGTAATATTTGCTAATCTTCATACGCCGCTGTGGTGGGGGGGGCTGCTGTTGGCATTGGGCTTGTTCTATGCGATTAAGTTTCGTCCCGGGCATAACGAGCAATAAGGTATTCTGAACCGGGTTCACTTACTATTTGACAGTGTTGAATTGGGCGGCCCAGCCGCTGTTACAGCCGGCCAGGAGCCGGCGCACAAAGGAGCCAGTGATATGGCAGCGCATCGCAAAATGACATTTGGAATTATTGTTGGAAACCGGGGCTTCTTCCCCGACCACCTGGCCAAGACCGGCCGTGAAGAGATTATTGCGGCGCTTGAAGCCGCAGGCGCGAAGGCCATCGTGCTCGGTCCGGAAGAGTCGAAGTACGGGGCCGTCGAGACTTACGCTGAGTCGCAGCGCTGCGCCGAGTTGTTCAAGAAACATGCCGAGCAGATCGACGGCATCATTGTCACGCTGCCGAACTTTGGCGAAGAGCGCGGCATCGTGGACGCGATCCGGCTTTCGGGGCTGAAGGTGCCGGTGCTGGTGCAGGCCACGCCCGACCGCTCCGACAACATGACCATCGCGGTGCGGCGCGACAGCTTCTGCGGAAAGATGAGCTGCTGCAACAACATGATGCAGTACGGCATCGACTACTCGCTGACTACGCTGCATACCGAAGCGGTGCAGTCGGCTGAGTTCAAGGCCGATCTGGAGTGGTTCTCGGCGGTATGCCGCATCGTGAAGGGCTTGAAGAATCTGAAGATCGGCTCCATCGGCGCGCGTCCAGCCGCGTTCAACACGGTGCGCTACTCGGAACGCATTCTCGAAGGCTACGGCATCTCGGTCGATCCCATCGATTTGTCGGAGATCTTCGGCCGCATCAATCGCATGAAGGACAACGATGACACCGCGCAGGCGAAACTCGCTGCGATCAAGGGCTATGTCACCACGGCAGGCATTCCCGAGGCTGCACTGGTGAAGATGGCCAAGCTGGGTGCCGTGATCGACACGTGGATGAAGCAGACCAACTGCACCGTGAGCGCCGTGCAGTGCTGGACGTCGATGGAAGAATATTTTGGCGTGGTGCCCTGCACGGTGATGAGCATGATGTCCAATAACCTGATTCCGTCGGCATGCGAAGTGGACGTGCCTGGCGTGCTGAGCATGTATATGCTGGCGCTGGCGAGCGGCACCCCAAGCGCGTTGCTCGATTGGAACAACAACTATGGCACCGATCCCAACAAATGCGTCTGCTTCCACTGCTCGAACTTGCCCAAGCACTTCTTTAAGGAAGTGAAGATGGACTTCCAGCAGATCATTGCCGGCACCGTCGGCAAGGACAATGCTTATGGAACCTGCGAGGGCCTCGTGAAGCCAGGCGCGATGAGTTTCGCGCGCTACTCGACCGACGATCGCCGCGGAATCATTCGCGGCTACACGGGCGCGGGGCGCTTTACCGACGATCCGCTCCAGACTTTTGGCGGCGCGGGTGTGGCGGAGATTCCGCAGTTGCAGAAGCTGCTCAAATATATTTGCCGCGAAGGATTCGAGCACCACGTGGCTGCGAACTTCAGCGAGGTTTCAAAGGCCATTCACGAAGCCGCGCGATACCTCAAGTGGGAGAGCCACTATCATCCCGCGCTCGAAGATTAAGCGGTCGATCGGAAGCACTCAAGCGCAGATTGAACCAACAGAAAAGGCCCCGAAAGGGGTCTTTTCGTTGACTTGCTAACTTGCTTCCGCAGGCTCGATCATCAGCCGCGCGGCCAGTATGACAAT
>JBAWFY010000485.1:0-3485 GCA_049592335.1 Occallatibacter sp. | reverse complement strand
CAGCAGTGCATTCTCTGCGGGCGCTGCGTGGAGGCCTGTCAGAATCTCCAGGTCAACGAAACGCTCACCATCAATTGGGAGGACGAGCATCCGCGCGTGCTGTGGGATGGCGGCGCGTCCATCAATGAATCGAGCTGCGTGTCATGCGGGCATTGCGTCACGGTCTGTCCGTGCAATGCGCTGATGGAAAAATCGATGCTGGGCGAGGCAGGCTACTTCACTGCCCTGCCGCAGCAGACCCTGAACGGCATGATCGACGTGGTGAAGGACATTGAGCCGGAGGTAGGCTACGGCGGAATCATGAAAGTGTCGGAGCTGGAAGCCGAGATGCGCGAGTCGCGCATCAAGCGCACAAAAACCGTGTGCACCTATTGCGGCGTGGGCTGCAGCTTCGACATCTGGACGCGCGATCGCCACATACTGAAGGTGGAACCGGCCGAGGGACCGGCGAACGGCGTCTCCACGTGCATCAAGGGCAAGTTCGGTTGGGATTTTGTGAACAGCCCCGACCGGCTGACCAAGCCGCTGATTCGTGCGGGCGATAGTTTTCGCGAGGCCAGTTGGGATGAGGCGCTGAATCTCGTGGCGCGGCGCTTCCGCGAAATCAAGGCGGAGAACGGGCCGGATGCGCTAGCTTTCATCTCTTCCTCGAAGTGCACCAACGAAGAGAGCTACCTGATGCAGAAGTTGGCGCGGGCGGTGATCGGCACCAACAATATGGATAACTGCTCGCGGTACTGCCAGGCTCCGGCGACCACCGGGCTTTGGCGCACGGTGGGTTACGGCGGCGATTCCGGGTCGATCAGCGACCTCGAGCAAGCAGCGCTGGTGATCATCATCGGTAGCAATACCGCGGAAAGCCATCCCGTGCTGGCCACGCGCATCAAGCGCGCGCACAAGCTGCGCGGGCAAAAGCTCATCGTCAGCGACCTGCGCGAGAACGAGATGGCGCGCCGCGCCGATATTCACCTGCATCCACGGCCGAGCACCGATCTCATCTGGCTTTCGGCGGTGACCAAATACATCTTCGATCGCGGCCTGGCGAAGCAGGAGTTCATCGATAAGTGGGTGAAGGGCGCGGACGAGTACCGCAAGAGCCTTGAGCCTTTCACGCTCGCAATGGCGAGCGAGCGCACGGGATTGCCCATTGAAACACTCGAAAAAGTTGCACGCATGGTGGCCGAGGCCGAGAGCGTCTGCGTCTGCTGGGCGATGGGTGTGACGCAGCACGTGATGGGGTCGGACACTTCGACGGCGATTTCGAACCTTCTGCTCGCGACCGGCAATTACATGCGGCCGGGAACGGGCGCCTACCCGCTGCGCGGCCATAATAACGTGCAGGGCGCCAGCGATCACGGCGCCATGCCCAACTACTACCCCGGCTACCAAAAAGTCGAAGACGCGGAGATTCGGGCCAAGTTTGAAAAAGCGTGGGGCGTCGCGCTGCCGCCCAAGCCGGGCCTCGACAATCACATGATGATTGACGCTATCCACGACGGGCGTTTGAAATCGATGTACATGTTCGGCGAGGAGATCAGCATGGTCGACTCCAATGCGAACTATGTGGCTGCGGCGCTTGCGAAGCTCGACTTCTTCGTCATGCAGGAGGTCTTCTTTTCAGAGAGCTGCCGGTTTGCCGATGTGATTCTGCCAGCCAGCCCGAGCCTGGAAAAAGAAGGCACGTTCACCAGCACCGAACGGCGCATTCAGCGGCTTTATCGCGCAATGGAGCCGTTGGGCGAGAGCCGACCCGACTGGGAAATTCTCATTGATCTTGCCAACCGCCTGGGCGCACGCTGGACCTACAAACATCCATCCGAGATTTACGAAGAGATTGCCGCGGTGACGCCGCTGATGGCCGGCGTCACTTATGACCGATTGGACGGTTACAAGTCCTTGCAGTGGCCGGTTGCTGCCGATGGCAGCGACCAGCCCTTGCTCTACACAAAGCAGTTCAAATCGGCAGATGGCAAAGCGACCTTCTATCCGGTGCCGTGGACAGAACCGAGCAATCAGCCAAATGCCGAATACGATCTGCACCTGAACAACGGCCGCCTGCTCGAACATTTTCACGAAGGCAACATGACGTATCGCACGGCCGGCATTCGCGACAAGGTGCCGTGCACGTTTGTCGAAGTGTCGCCGGAACTGGCGGCGGAACGCGGCATCCGCACCGGCGCGCTGGTGGAGCTCGATTCGCGCTACGGCAAGGCGACGGTGCAGGCGGTGGTGACTTCGCGCGTGAGCGGCAAAGAACTTTACATGCCGATGAACTCCGTGGAAGAGCCGGTGAACCGGCTGACCAGCAGCTACACCGACAAGGCGACGCACACGCCCGCGTACAAAGAGACTTCGGTGCGCATGACCGTCGTCAAGCCCGATGGCCGAGATCCGCTACCGCGCTCGAACCCGCGCCACGGCTCGCCGACGCCGCAGAAGGGCGTCGAGGTCGAGCGCAAGTGGGCGCGCGCGGACTATCGTGAACCGGGCTGGAACCTGGTGCAGATCCAGAATGTTGCCGCGGGCGGCGAGGAGAACTAACCATGGCGCAACCGATTGCATTCGAACCGCAGCCTTACGATCCGCGCGAAGCCTTGTGCAAGCGGCTGGAAGCGGCTCCCGCTGAGCATGCCGAGGCGCTGCTCGAGAGCTACGAGTTGCTCGAAAAGCTGCACGAGACCGGAGCGCTGCGTGTGCTCACCGGGGCGCTCGCGGCCGGCGACAAAATTCTTGAAACTGCAGTGGAAGCAGCGCGATCGCCCGAAGCCGTACGCGCCACGCGCAACGCCGTGCTGCTCGGCAAGATGCTCGCTAGCATCAACCCGGAGATTCTCGAAGGGATTGTTGCGGCGGCAGGCGAGACGCTGGGCAGCTACAAGAAGCCCGTCATCGAGCCGCCGGGACTGTTCGCGCTGCTCAGCCATTTCCGGCGCAAGGAACTGCGGCGAAGCGTGGCCCTCATCAATAAATTTTTAGAAAGCCTTGGCAATCAGATCAAGCTGCACGGAAAGTAGGGCCGCGTCGGTTTTGACGCCGATGCGCCGGTTTGGGCGGTTAACAAAAGGATTACCGAAGAAACCCCGATCGTAGAAGAATCGGGTCTAACGCCGTGACTGTTTGCTAACATCCTTGCCATGATCATCGGCGGCCTTGGGGTTATTGCGAACTGCCTCGTATGGTATTGGAGTCTTCAAAGAGCTGCTCTTTCTCCTCGGCCAACGATCTTTATCGGGGTTTTGGTGCTGGCCCTGGTGCTTCCTTTCG
The DNA here is from genome assembly GCA_049592335.1 of Occallatibacter sp. Lineage (GTDB taxonomy): Bacteria > Acidobacteriota > Terriglobia > Terriglobales > Acidobacteriaceae > Telmatobacter. The sequence goes on along the minus strand of JBAWFY010000485.1, from coordinate 221 downwards.
TTGCTGCGTGGCGTTCATCGAAATTGTGGCTTCTTCTTTATCTCAGTCCCCTGATCCTGTGGGGATATGAGATGACGCACATCCGCTAGACAATTCGAAACCGCACCGATTCAGCACCTGAAGAGGCGCTTCTTCTCCCCAAAAACTGGCGCCCGCAAGCGAGCTGTTTACTGTTCGGTTTGAACGGCCGGGGAGAAGTCTGACATATTAGACCGGGCACA
>JBAWFY010000484.1:0-1690 GCA_049592335.1 Occallatibacter sp. | reverse complement strand
CAGCACGCCAATGCCGCCGTGCACGATTGCAGGCTAAATCCCAAGTACCGCGGCCAGAGGATGGCCACGACAATTGTCGCCTGCGCTCTGCGCTACGATCAGGCCGTGGTCTCCCACGTTGGCGATTCCCGTTGTTACCTCGTGCGAAACGGCCATGCCCGCCAGATCACGCAGGACCACACGCTGGTCAACGAGCAGCGCAAGATGGGCCTCATCTCCGCCGACGAGATCGCCGCCTCCGATTCCCGCCACGTGCTGATGCGCTCGGTTGGACCGGAGATGTTCGTCTCGCCTGACACCACAGCCGTCACCCTGCAGCCGGGCGACGTGCTCGTTCTATCGACCGACGGTCTGCACGACGAGATGAAGGAACCGGAGATCGCCGCCATCGCCTCGCAGAAAAAAGACGCCGCGCAGATCGCCAAGGAGTTGGTAGCCCGCGCCGTCGAAATCGACGGCGGCGACAACACCACCGCGCAGGTGATCCGCGTCCGCGCCGTCGAACAGGTAGGCATGTACCGCGGCCGCCCGTATAGATTGCCGGCGTAACAACCCGTGATCGCCCTAAGCGCAGCACGCTCGGTGATAGCCGAATAGCTGCGTTTCGGTTTGGCGGCACTTTCCCTATTCAACCAGCTCGGCCGTCATCTGCGCGCCGCCCATCGACGCCAGAACGGCTGTGGTCTTTACCACCTTGTGGGAGTCCTTCGCCACCCAGAGAGTCCTCTTATCGGAGCCTCCATCGGCCGAAACAATTTCGACGCGGTAGGCCTGGAAAGTCCCGGCAGGAACCGTCACGCTCTCCGAGCCGGCCACGGAAAGCTGCCACAGTTTCACTTTCTGCGTCTGCAGATCGAAGTTACGGAAAATCGCCGTATATCCCTCCGCAATCGGCAGGCAAGCGATCACCTGTTCGCTTCCTGCAGCATCGGCAAACAGCGGGCCGCCCAGGTCCACGGAGATCGGTTTCTCCTGGCCATTCATGCTGAACTTCCCGGCAGCTTTATTTCCCGCAAAATCGAGATCGATCGCAACCGGCCCTTGCCGGACACTCCGCTTCTGGAGCAGCAGGGTCGCCTTCTCGATGGTTGCCGTGTCGGTGATGGCTCCCTGCGGCATCTCGATTGAATCGACAGCTGTCCACGAGCTGCCACCGTCCTGAATCGAAGTCGATAACTTCAGTTGCATCGATTGCCCGCCTGCCTCGATCTTTACCTGATAGTGATAGGCGCCTGCTTGCAAATCCATGGCCGGTTTGGGAACGCCAACGCTGGTAGCGTCAACCGTCTTTGCCAGAACGACCGTTTTCGGATCCACCGAGATTTCCTTCAGGCGCGCGATCTCCTCCGTGGTGCCGCCTTCCTGATATCTGCCTCCCAGGTGCTGGGCAAGAAACTTCTCCGATGCCATCATCAGGGCCAGGTTGTTGATCGGCCTGGCAAAGCCATGGCCTTCATCCGGAGCCAGAAGATATTCGACGGCAAAGCCCCGGTCGCGCAGCGCAATCACAATCTGTTCGGCTTCCCGGCGGTTCACGCGCGGATCGTTTGCGCCCTGCGCCACCAGCAGCGGAGTTTTGATCTTGTCAGCCGAATGAATCGGAGACTCTTCCATCAAAACCTTCTTGCCTTCAGGTGTCGATACGTCGCCCATGCGCACGGCGAACATTTTGCGCGCGGCCTCCCAATAG
>JBAWFY010000483.1:0-7978 GCA_049592335.1 Occallatibacter sp. | reverse complement strand
CTTCGGGCAGAGACTCGATCGAAAGCCAGTGCAATTGAATATTCTGGCGAACGGTGATGTCGGCCAAGTTGCGAGCACATTTGCGCGTGAGTCCGCCGATGGCGCGCAACTGGCTGGCCGAGACAATGCCATTCGGAATGCCGATCCGCATCATGAACCAGTCGGACGCCAGGCCCTCGCCGCCTTTGCCGCCGGTCGCGCCCACGCCGTCGCCCTGCGTGTACACACCCCACCATTTGAAGTAGGCCGAAGCCCACTCGGGCACGACGCTTGACCGGCCTTCGCGCGCAAACTGACGAACCTCGTCGAACGCTTCCCAGGGATTCTTTTCGATCTTGAGGCGCTCCATGCGCTGGGCTTTGGTCTCTTTTTGTGGAATCTCGCTCATCTCTTTCCTTTGCTTCGTCTTCAAAGCTGAATTCGCCCGGATAATCAAATGCCCGCGTCAGCTTTGGCTGTATCGCGGGCATCGGGGAAGCCGTGGTTTGAATGCTTGAGGACTTAAGCCAACCTACCCTGTGCCGCGTCAGCAACATGCATCGAGCAGCGACAACAGGCCTTAAGTTCCATAGAAAGAATATTAGACCGAAACGGTCCGATATTGCAAGTCCGATTTTGCCAAAGCTGACAGGACGTCGCCGCCCAATCGAAATGCCTCAGCCGGGAGCCGCCGTGTACTCAGCTCACTACGCTACTAAACAGGAATGGGGTTTTCGGGTCCAAACGGAATCGCATAGGGATAGTGAAATGGTAAGAGATCGGAGCGGGAGTGGCAGGCCGCAGGCCCTGCGGGTTCGAGCGTGTTATGCCACGGCGCTGAGTTCTGCCAGGATGCGCTCCTCGGCCTCTTTCACCGCTCCCGCCATTTCGAGCGAGAGATCCATGGAGATGGGCTGCCGGGGATCGATGGTGATGGCGTAGAGCACGACCTCGCGCGTTCCGCCCCGCATATAGAAGGCATCGAGCAGGTCTTTCACACCGATGTCGTGCGCCGTCAGAGTGGGCGGATAATCGCTCGAAAAATGTGGCGTGGTGCGCGTCACCGTGCCCGGAGCATTTTCGTCGGCAGCGGCATCGATAAGGATCACGCGGCCAGCGTTCTCAAGCGGCTCGAGGAGGATGAAGCCACCCGTCCCGCCATCAAGGCATTCCACGTCTTCGGGCAGTGTGTGCTTTTCGATGGCCCGCACTGCGTGCACGCCAACGCCCTCGTCGCCCATGATGACGTTGCCGAGCCCCAGCACCAGCGTCTTCTTCCGCATGTTTACGAATCCCCCGGTTCCTAGTCCCTCAGCCCCTTAGTTCCTGTTTCTTGGGTCACTGGCTCTTTCACGCGCTCGAACTTCCATCCACCGATGATCGAGGAGACAGTGCCGCGGCCCTCGATGTAGTCGTGATAGAAGCTGAGGTAAATGTGAACGATGACGAACGTGACAAAGAACCACAGGAAGAGATGGTGCCAGAAGCGAACCCGGAATTCTCCGCCCATCAGCGGCACAATCCACTTGAACATTCGTGGGAGCCAGGCGTTGCTCATGCTGGAGTAAAGCGCGAACCCGGTGATGGTTTGGACGCAGAAGGCCAGAAAAGTTAAAAAGTAGATGAACGCCGCCAACGAGTTGTGCCCCGTCGAGATTTCGCCGTGCATCTTCACCTGCAGGACGTCGGTCTTGATGACGTCGGCAATCTCTTCCCGCTGCTTACGCGTGATGGGAAAGAAGTTGTTCCACTTGGCATACTTATTGCCGACGAATCCCCAATAGATACGGGCGGCGAAGTTGAAGACATAGACATACGCCGCGGCAAAGTGAATGAATCGCGTCCAGCCGAACCAGTATTGCTGCCAGGCCTCGGATGCATACGCAATACGCACCGGATGGCCGATCATGTATCCCGTGATGCAGAGCAGCGTGAGCGCGATGGCGTTGATCCAGTGATACGCGCGCACCGGAAGCTCCCACACGTAGATGCGCCGGTACTCGACGGGCGCCGAGCCGTTTGCGCGAAAGACGTCTCTTACACCGCTGCTTGTGCTCATCGCCATCACTCGAAGGAAATCTGGTGAAGGTGCCGTCCCTGCGGATCGTAGAGATGCACGGCGCAGGCCAGGCACGGGTCAAAAGAATGGATAGTACGAATGATCTCGACGGGCTGCTCGAGATTCGCAACAGGCGTGCCGATCAGCGAGGCCTCGAAGGAGGAGTGCTGATTTTTGGCGTCGCGCGGCGAGCCGTTCCACGTGGTGGGCACAACGAGCTGATAATTCTCGATGGCTCCGTTGTGGATCTTGATCCAATGCGCGAGCGAGCCGCGCGGAGCTTCTACGAGGCCCACGCCTTCGGCATCCGACGGCCAGTTCTTTGGCTCCCACATCTCCCCGTTGAAGGTGGAAACATCGTTGCTCTTCACCCGGTCCATCAGCTGGCCGTAGAACTCCTTGAGCCAGATCATGGCCAGCGCCGCGTCAATGCCGCGCGCGGCGGTGCGTCCGAGCGTGGAGAACAGAGCGCCGACCGGAACATTGAGCTTGCCGAGCACCGCTCCCACCGTTTCCTTCACATCCTCGTGGCCCGCGGCAAAAGATACCAGCAGACGCGCCAGCGGTCCCACTTCCATGGGGTTGTCCTTCCAGCGCGGCGTCTTGAGGAACGAGTACTTGTCGTAGCCTTCGAGGGTCTCGAACGGCGGCTTGGGGCCGGAGTAGTTGATTTTGGTTTCGCCGGCCCAGGGATGCAGGCCCTCGTTATCTCCGCCGTCATAGCTGTACCAGGAGTGTGCGATGTATTCCTTAATCTCCTGCTGGTCCTTCGGGTTGACGGGATAGACGGTTGAAAGATCGCGATTGAGCACGGCGCCGCGGGCATACTTGAATGCCTCGGGATGGTTGTAGCCCTTGGTGGGAAATTCGCCGTATGAGAGATAGTTGTGCAGGCCGCCACCCCATTGCGCCCAGTCCTTGTAGAACGAGGCCACGGCCAGCAGATCGGGAACATAAACCTCGTTCACGAATTCATCGGCCTGGGTGATGAGGCGCGCCACCAGATTCAGGCGCTCGGTGTTGATGGCTGCAACTTCGTTGATGTTGATGGAGCACGGAACGCCGCCGACCAGATAGTTCGGGTGCGGATTCTTGCCGCCGAAAACCGCGTGGATTTTGACGACTTCCTTCTGCCATTGCAGTGCGTCCAGATAATGCGCTACGCCAATCAGGTTCACTTCGGGCGGTAGCTTGTAGGCGGGATGGCCCCAATAGCCATTGTTGAAAATGCCCATACCGCTGTCGGCGAATACCTTGATCTTGTTCTGCACCTCAGTGAAATACGCAGGCGTGTTCTTGTCCCACCGGGAGAACGATTGCGCCAGTTCGGCGGCCTTCTTCGGGTCGGCCTTGAGCGCGTTCACAATGTCCACCCAGTCGAGGGCGTGCAGGTGATAGAAGTGGATCACGTGATCCTGCACGTACTGCGTGGTCTCCATGATGTTGCGGATGATCTCTGCCGTAGGCGGAATGGAGATGCCGAGCGCATCCTCGACAGCGCGCACGCTGGCCAGCGCATGTACCGTGGTGCAGACGCCGCAAACGCGCTCGGTGATGGCCCAGGCGTCGCGAGGATCGCGGCCGATGAGAATCTTCTCCAGGCCGCGCACCATGGTTCCGGCGCTGAAGGCGTCAGTGATGACGCCATTTTCTACCACCGCCTCAATGCGAAGGTGACCTTCAATGCGAGTGACGGGATCGACGACGACACGCGTTGCCATAGATGGTTACGACTCCTTCTGTTCTTCAGCGTGTACTTCCGCGATGACTTGATGCTTGCGAATGTTGGTGACCACAGCATGGGCTGCGACACCGGCCAGCGTGGCCACACCCACCGCGGTACCGATGGTATCGGCTGTGCTCTCGATGCCGAAGCCCGGGAACGACGGCAGATGCTGATAGAACGGGCCATTGTCCCAGAAGCCGGCTTCGCTGCAGCCGATGCAGCCGTGCCCCGATTGGATCGGATAGCTGGTGCCTTCGTTCCACCGCACCACCGAGCAGGCGTTATACGTAACCGGCCCCTTGCAGCCCATTTTGTAGAGGCAGTAGCCCTTGCGCGCGTTCTCGTCGTCAAACGACTCGACGAACAGGCCGGCGTCGTAGTTGGGGCGGCGATAGCAAGTGTCGTGTACGCGGCGACCGTAAAACTCTTTCGGCCGACCCTGGCTGTCGAGATCTGGAATCTGGCCGAGCACGAGGATGTGGGTCACAACCGCCATCATCACGTCGGCAATCGGCGGACAACCCGGCACGTTGATCACCGGCTTCGAGACCAGCTTCGAGATCGGCGTCGCACCGGTGGGGTTGGGCTTTGCCGCCTGCACGCAGCCGTTCGAGGCACAACTCCCCCAAGCCACGATGGCCGCCGCATCCGCAGCAACCGTTTGCAGGATCGATTCTGCAGTTTTGCCGCCTACCATGCAATAGACGCCGCCGTCTTTGGTCGGCACGGCGCCTTCGACGAGCACGATGTATTTACCCTTGTTGTTTTGGATGGTGTCGTTCAGACTTTTTTCTGCCTGGAAACCCGAGGCCGCCATCAGCGTCTCGGTGTAGTTGAGCGAGAGCACGTCGAGGAGAGCATCGGCGACAATCGGATGCGACGCCCGAATGAACGACTCGCTGCAGCAGGTGCACTCCTGAAAGTGCATCCACACCACAGCCGGCTTTTCCTTCTTTTCGAAAGCTGAAGCGACCTGGGCCGCGCCAGTCTTGCCCAAACCGGCTACGACCGCCGCCGCGCTGCAAAACTCAAGAAAATCTCTGCGGCTGTAGCCCTTCCTCTGCATGCTCTGCCAAATCGAATCGCCCATGATTCCCCTCGCTCGCAGCACTGCACCGGCAAATCCTTGGAGTGCCCGGAGGCGGGGGACGACTCCTGAGATTTGCCGGTTTTATGTGAGCGAAGTTACGCAGAAGTAGATATGAGTGGCTGTGTTCCCCATCACAGGTGCGACAAATCACATCCGTGCTTGGCTAGATGTTCGGCGCGTGACCCGGCTCACAGGGCCAAGCGGACCTCAGGCTTTTCGCAACGCGAGAACGGGAATTGTCGCGCTCGCATAGTGCGAGCAATCGCTTCCCGGCCCTGCCACGATAAGCTAGAAATCAGGAGCTAGCGGCTAACCCCATGTCCCCATATAAGTACTCGACTCTTGCTGTGCATGCGGGGCAACACCCCGACCCGCAGACCGGAGCGGTGAACGTACCCGTCTACTTGTCCTCAACCTTTGAACTGACCGGCATCGGCTCGGACCGCGGCTGGGACTATTCGCGCGCAGGCAATCCCACGCGCGACCGCCTGGAAGCAGCGCTGGCCGTACTCGAAGGCGGGACGAGCGGCCATGCGTTTACCACCGGAATGGCGGCCATTTCCGCGCTCGTTGCCATGCTGCGCGCGGGCGATCACATCGTCTGCTCACGCGACGTCTACGCCGGGACCGTCCGCCTCTTCGATCAGATCGTCTCGGGCTATGGCATCGAGATCGAGTACGTGGACACCAGCGACCTGAAGGCCGTGGAAGCGGCGATGAAGCCCAACACTAAGCTTGTGCACATCGAGACGCCGAGCAATCCGCTGATGGTGCTCACCGATATTGCGGGCGTTTGCAAGATTGCCCACGCGCATGGGGTAGAGGTAAGTGTCGACAACACGTTTCTCTCGCCCGCGCTGCAAAGCCCCATCGCGCTGGGCGCGGACATCGTGATGCACTCGACGACCAAATATCTCAACGGCCACTCCGACGGTCTCGGCGGCGCATTGATCGGAACCAAGCCCGAGCACAAGGAGCGGTTTCTTCTCATCCAGAAGGCTGCGGGCGGCGTGATGTCGCCCTTCGAGTGCTTCCTGGTGCTGCGGGGCATCAAGACGCTGCCTGTGCGCATTAGGCAACACGAGGAAAACGGCCGCGCGGTGGCGGAGTTCCTTTCGACGCACCCCAAGGTCAGCAAGCTCGCCTATCCCGGCCTCAAGACTCACCCGCAATACGATCTGGCCGTGAAGCAGCAGAAGGGCTTCGGCTCCATGATGAGCTTCGAGGTCAAATCGCGTGAGGAAGCGGAGCGGTTCCTCAAGGCGATCAAGATCTTCATCAACGCCGAGTCGCTGGGCGGCGTTGAGTCGCTGGCGTCCCACTCGGCCACTACCACGCACGGCTCGGTGAGCGAAGAAGTGCGCCAGAAAATGGGCATCAACGAGGGCCGCATCCGACTCTCCATCGGCATCGAGGACAAAGATGACCTGATCGCCGATCTCGATCAGGCGCTCAAGGCGGTGTAATGGACGACCATGCGTGATTTTCCGCTCCTGATCGCGATTGACACCTGCGGACCTTCGGGCTCCGTGGCGCTGGGGCGGATTCCTGGGCGCGATCTGGAAATTCTCGGGCAAACCGAGTTAGCCGGGCGCAGCTACTCGGCCACGCTGATCTCGGCGATCGCGGAGTTGCTGAGTTCCGCAGGCTTCGAGCTCGGCGACGTTGATGGCATCATCGTGGTGAATGGCCCGGGCAGCTTTACCGGAGTGCGCGTGGGCGTAAGTGCGGCGAAGGGACTCGCGCAGGGCGCGGAAATTCCCGTGGTCGCTCTATCGCGGCTGGAAGTTCTCGCACGGAAGTCGGGGGTTCCCTCGGCTGCGCTCGACGCCCGTCGCGGCGAAGTTTATCTGCGACTTGAACGCGCTGGTTCGGCTCCCGTCGAGCTTCTGGCCGGGCCCGAAGAGCTGGCCGCAATGCAGGCGGCTCCCACGCGCATTGCTGTTTGTGACGAGGTAACTGCTGCGGTTCTCTCCCGCGCGTGGCCGCAAACGCAACTCGTTCACACATCTCCGCCGCTCGCCTCCGACGCGCTCCGCCCCGGCGAAGCGCGGCTGATTGCGGGCGCCGCCGTCGATCTCGCTTTGCTCGACGGCCACTACCTGCGCCGCTCCGATGCCGAAATCTTCGGAGCCGATGTGGTGGCCCAGGCGGCACGGGCGGAAGCGAAGGGCGCGTGAAGGCTCGGGTTCAAATCCGCACGATGGCTGCTGCGGATCTCGCGCAAGTCCTGGCCATCGCCAAAAACCTGCCCGAAGCGCCTCATTGGCCGCAATCAACCTACTTGAAAGCCATCGATCCGAATTCCTCTCCGCGCCGTATTGCCTTGGTCATTCTCGGAAGCGACGCTGAATCCGGGCTGCAACCGATTTTGGGCTTTGCGATCGCCAGCCTCCTCGCCCCGCAGGCTGAAATCGAGACCATCGCCGTGGCGGGCGAATGCCAGCGTCAAGGCCTCGGCCGACAGCTTCTCCAGGCACTGATTGCTAATCTCATAGCCTTGAGCGTGAATGAAGTTTTCCTTGAAGTACGCTCTTCAAACTACTCTGCAATAGCCTTTTACTGGTCGTTTGGTTTCATCCAAACCGGTCTTCGGCCTGGCTACTATACAGACCCCGTTGACCATGCGGTTCTGATGCGCCTTCCGCTCGCCTAAGGAACTCGCCATGCCCAGTCCGGTGAACGTGGCTCGCTAACTCCGCTAACACCGCCAGCTCCGTTTGTAAATATCGCCGAAATCCACAGATTCCGTTACCAGTGGTGCATTTGTCCCTTGCGGACTCGCCCGCAAGGGCGATATATGTTAATGTTCTGAGAAATTGGCGGCCTCGGCAGATCGTTCCAACTGAGTCGCCAAGGGGGTGCCTGATGGATGAAATCCAGGGTTCCACGCTGAGCGAAGAGCTTGATCGCCTGCACGCCGAACATCGCCGCTACGCTCAGCGTTTGGAAGAGTTGCTTCAAAAGCCATACCTTACCGAAGACGAACAACTTGAAGAAGTGCGCTTGAAGAAGCTCAAGCTGCACGCCAAGGATCTGATTTTCGCCCTCGAGCGCCGCGTTCCTGCCGTGGCTTAAGGTCCGAGGGTTTAGGCTTTTGCGGCTCACTTGCCGGGCGGTTCCG
>JBAWFY010000482.1:0-3417 GCA_049592335.1 Occallatibacter sp. | reverse complement strand
TGTGCCCGGTCTAATATGTCAGACTTCTCCCCGGCCGTTCAGGCCAGCCGGCGGCGTCGATCCGCTCCAGGACATCCTGCTCGCCGCAGGCCGGCCAGCCAACGGTGGAGATGCTGTTGCCGAGCAGCCAAACGGCAGGCCAGAAGCCCCGCGCCTCGGGTACCTTGGCGCGGACTTCGATGCGGCCGTATTGAAAGCTGAACAGGCCTTGGGTAGTGAGCTGGCCCGCGGTATAGACGCCGGAGGAAGGATTTTGGGCCACGATAGCCAGACCGCCGTGAGGGTTGACAAAGACGTTGGGCTCGGAGGGATTGCAGGGAGAAACGGAGGAATTCCATGCACAGTAGTCCTGGATGCCCGCCCCCAAGAAGCTTGTGGTGCCGGAGGTTCCGGTGCCATAGGTCCAGAAATTTGGATTGGGTTCCGCGATAGAGCCAGTGGAGTTGGAGAACTCGTCCTCCCAGACCAGTGTTCCCGGTGAAATCTTGGGGATGGCTAGCTTTTTAATTGTGTTGCTGCTCCAGGTAGTCCCAACCGAGGCACGGGCCATGAGGGTAGTTTTGGAGTCTACGAGAAACGGCGCATCATATCGTTGCAGGGAGTAGCTGTCTTGGGTGGCGTACCAAATGGTTGCGCCGGGAGTGGTTGTTGAAAGGCTAACTACGACGGCACCATGGAGTGCGGCCGTGGTGGAGATGACGGGCGCGGCTATCGTTTGGCCGAGAGCAGGGACGATCGGCAGGGCGCCCAGGCAGAACGCGCAGCAGAGCTTGGCATTCAACAGATTCTTCATGGTTCAGTTTCCTCGCATGAATTGTGGCGCTTCTGGATGTTTAGTGGGTTACCGTTCTGATTCGTTACAAAAATGTGCGCACAGAGACTCCCAGTAGCACTCGCCGCTGAAAAGAGGGGAACGCCTTTTGTTTTTCCATCTTTTCCATGGCCTTTCCGGTTTCGTTGTCTCGCCTAGTCCAGGCCGCCACTATCTGCATCATTTGCGGTCTCTAGCCATCCATGGCGTTGGCGACATTCGATTTTGCAATTTGGCGAGCATCGGCCCTTGCTCGGGATAAGAAGGCCGCAAGCAAGCGTCTCAGAAGGAACCGAGAGCATAAGATGTTTGTTTTATGCTAGTTATAGCCACATACTCTATACCATAAATTGGGATTGCGTCTCTCAGAAAGGCGCATACTAAGAGTGGTCATCTGCGCGAGGAGCGACCTTCCCCTTGGGTCTCTACCACTGCGGCCGTTCCGCTTTGCAAGCATTGTCCATAAGGGATTTTTTTTGAGATATCCGCATTGAGGCGACCGATTGGCGCAGCAGCCGCGTGAAAGGGCTGATCGTACTATCCGCCCCCGCGTCCGGTCGTAACGATATAGAAGGCTCTGAAACCCGACCATTGTGAGGGATCTATGAAAGCTGCTCGCTATCCTGGCATCCGCATTACCGCCAACGGAAACCAACTGGTTTCGTACCACACCGAAACCCGTATTGCAGACGCCGGTGTGTTTTACCCCATCACGCCTTCCACTGAAGGCGGCGAGCTGTTTCAGCAGGCGTTTGCCGAGGGCAAGCTGAACGTATTTGGCGGCAACACCATTGCGATCGAGACCGAAGGCGAGCACGCGGCCCAGGGCGGCGCGATTGCGCACTCTGTGTGCGGCAAGCGCGTTGTTAATTTCACATCTGGCCAAGGCGTAGTCTACGGCGTGGAGCAGTACTACCACGCGCCCGGCAAGGGTTCGACCATGGTGCTCGAAGTCGGCGCGCGCGCGCTCACCAAGCACGCGCTCAACGTTCACTGCGGCCACGACGATATTTACGGCGCTCTCGATACAGGCTGGATCATGATCTTCGGCAAGGACGCGCAGCAGGCCGCCGATCAGGCCCTCATTCTGCGTCGCGTCACGGAGCTTTCGCTCACGCCGGGCATGAATATCATGGACGGCTTCCTGACCACACACCTCGAGCGCACCTTCTACAAGCACGAGTCTGAACTGATCCGCGAGTATCTCGGCGCGCCCGACGACATCATTGAGTGCCCCACCGAAGCGCAACGCACTCTCTTCGGCGCAACGCGCCGCCGCGTGCCGAAGATGATGGACCTCACCAATCCCGTCCTGCTCGGTCCCGTGCAAAATCAGGAACACTACATGCAGGGCGTCATCGCGCGCAGAAACAACTTCGCCGAGCCGATCCTGAAGTTCCTCGAAGAGGCCTACGAAGATTTCGCCGAGCTTACCGGCCGCCGCTACGGACTGATCAGCGAATACAAATCCGCCGATGCCGACACCGTCTTTGTTTCGCTCGGATCGGCAGCCGAGAATATCGAGGCTGCTGTCGATTATCTGCGCCAGACGCGCAATTCGAGCGTCGGATCGATTCACGTAAACGTGATCCGCCCGTTCCCCGAGGCTGCGCTGGTCAACGCGCTCAAGGGCAAGAAGAATGTCATTATTCTGGAACGCACCGACGAAGCCCTTTCAGGCGACAATCCTCTCGGCCGCGACATCCGTACCGCGTTTTCAAAGGCGGTGCAGGGAACGGACGGCCTGCCCAAGGTCGAGCTTGCCCAGGTTCCGCGCTTCTTCGGCGGCAGCTATGGCCTCGGCTCGCGCGACTTCCGTCCCGAGCACATCATCGGCGCATTCGAATACGCAACCGCCGGCCGCGCGCGCAAAGATGGCAAGACCGCAGCCGAGGGTGTGAACTTCATTGTTCTCGGCATCGACCATCCCTACAGCGTCGTCGCCGACGAAATGCCCTCGTTGCTCCCCGAGGGCGCAGTAGCCGTTCGCTTCCATTCCATCGGCGGCTGGGGCGCTATTACCACCGGCAAGAATCTCGGCGCTATTCTCGGCGACTTGAACGATCTGCTCTTCGAGCGCGACCATCTGGTCGACTCGCTGGGCAATCCCAAGGAAGTGATTCACGTCAGTGCCAACCCCAAGTACGGTTCGGAGAAGAAGGGCGCGCCCACCAGCTACTTCATGGTTGCGGCCAAGGACCGCATCCGCGTCAACTGCGATCTGCGCCACGTGACCGTCGTGCTTTGCTGCGATCCCAAGGCCTTCACGCACACCAACCCGCTGGACGGCATGCAGGAGGGTGGCTGCCTGGTGTGGGAGTCGGACGTAGACGGCGAGCGTGCATGGCAGAACCTGCCTATCTGGGCCCGCAAGCAGATTATCGAAAAGAAGATTCGCGTCTTCACGCTGCCCGGTTTTGAAATCGCGCGCAAAGCCACCGACCGCGCCGACCTGCAACTGCGCATGCAGGGCAATGCATTTTTAGGCGCGTTTTTCGCGGTCAGCCCCATGCTGCAGGAGTTCGGCATCACGCCGGAACAATACCGCGACGTGGTCTACAAGCAGTATGTGAAGAAGTTCGGCAAGCTGGGCGACGCCGTCGTGC
>JBAWFY010000481.1:0-22493 GCA_049592335.1 Occallatibacter sp. | reverse complement strand
ATCGATCTCGTACCACTTGAGGCCGTGGCGCGCGGAAACCGGATGCGCGTGATGGTTGTTGTGCCAGCCCTCGCCGCCGGTGAGCAGAGCCACCCACCAGTTGTTGCGCGAGTCGTCGCGGGTTTCGAAGCGGCGGCTGCCCCACATGTGGGTTGCCGAATTGACCAGCCACGTGGCGTGAAGCCCAAGGGTGACGCGCAGCAGAACTCCCCAGAGAAACATGGCGACGCCGTTCACAAAACCGCCCCAGTACCATCCCAGAGAGAACAGCAGAACGGCGCTGAGGACAATCGGCACCCAGTGGTACTTGCTCATCCACACATGAAAACGGTCGCGGCTGAGGTCGGGCGAGTAGCGCGACAGCGCCTCGGTTTGCATGTGCAAGGCCTGGCCAAAGAGAATCCATCCCGCATGTGCCCACCAGCCGCCCTCGCGCGGCGTGTGCGGATCGCCTTCCTTGTCGCTGAGCTGATGATGCACGCGATGCGTGGAAACCCAGAAGATCGGTCCGCCCTCAAGCGAAAGGGTAGCGAAAACGGTCATGACATATTCGATCCACTTGGGCACGTGATAGCCACGATGGGTGAGCAGACGGTGATAGCACATGCCAATGCCCACGTTGATGGCCAGGACGTAGAGCACGGCCATGACGACAAGACGCTGCCAACTGAAGAGGAAAAGCGCAGCCACCGCACCCACGTGAAAGAAGCCAATCAAAAAGACCATGGGCCAGCTCAAACCGTCTCTGACGGCGGCGGCGCGGCCCATGCGCACCTGTCTCCATTTGGCAACTGCCTGCGACGTAATGCTGGCAGTTGCTTCAGCAACTGATGGGTTCAGCGGAGTTGGGTTGACGGAGACGATTTCAGGCGTTGGAGAAGATGAAACTGTGGCCATGCGGTACGAGAACCTCGAAAAACTGGCAATGTGCCTACTGTGATTCCATTGTATCGGACAAAACGAGTCCAGAATCAAAGCGGCACGCCTATTTTTGGGGCATGAACGAAGATATTGACGTGAAAACTACGGGGTTAGTTGGCCGCAGTCATTACGATGGCGCGGGGGTCAGTGACAAAGATGCGTCTGGCATCGCCGCGCAGCACGCGGTAGAGAGCGAACTGGCGCTGGGTTTCTCCGCGCAGTTCGAAGAGCAGCTCGCCGCGATTGTCGGCCAGGGCATCGACGGCATCAACCAGCCTCATGCGGGGCGTGTCGTCGAGATGGCCGGCATCGGTCACGTTTTTGACCAATACGCTCACGCCGCCATAGAGATCGGGCTGCGCGATGAGGGTAACGAACTTCTCGTCGTCGCCAGTGCCGGCCGTGTGCGCAGAGAGCACCATGGTGGCGCCAGATCCGTAGGCCAGCTCAAAGACGCGGAACTGCTCGCCGTAGAGCGGCGCCAGCTCGGGCGGCGGAGCGGGGTGCATGGACTTGTGGGCCGTGGAAGCGCTTTTGTGCACGGGCTTGGGCGGCGGAGCATTGAGGCCGAGCGCGGTGCGCGCCAGGTCTTCCATGGAGGCTTTCATTTTGGCTGCGTCGCCGGGGTCGGCCCACGTGTAATCCCAAAGATGCACAGGCCGGTCCGTAGGATCGGAGACAGCGACTTCCTGATGCATGTCGACGGGCAAGCCACGGAGGCTGGGCGTGAGCGCGAAGTCAAAGTCCGGGGATTTGCCGCGGAAGAGATGCGGGCGGTTAGGGTCGGCGGGGGCTTGCACGCTGTCAACGTAACTCTCGTCGTCGCTCTTCTTCTTTTTGAGCTTGCCGCTGTTGGAGGCGTTCGAGGGTGCGCTGGCCGAAGGGGAATTGCCCGGCGAAGAACTTTGCGATGAAGTGCTCGCGGAGGCATCGCCGCTTTTGTGAAGCGTAGGGCGATCGGGATCGGGAGGCGGCGCATTGGGGTCGGGGCCGGAGCCAGTTGAGGAAGGGGAAGCGCTGCCGGAGGTGGAATCGCCGGCATGATGCTTGCGGTGCAGAACGGGCTCATCGCTCTGGGCGTCGTCCTCGTCGACTTTGGCCACTTGCGCCGCGGGCTTGGCTGCCGGCAGGGGCAGATGCTTGCCATAGCCTATCCATGCCCCCTGTTCGCGCGCCGCAGTGTCCACGTCGAACAGGGCGATGGGTTTGCCGTCAGTGAGGAGATCGTACTCGACGTCGTCTGTGACAGCGATGGGAAAGGGGTGGGCGAGATATTCGCCCGCGTCCTCAAGCTCCTGGCCGTCGTAAATGCTGACGGGAACGAGGCGGCTGGTCTTGGGCTTGGCTTCGTCGCCGGTCCACTCGAAAACTGCGACGGCGCGCAGGTTCTGCGTATCCTTGTCGGGCTGTGCAATCTGGCCGGGGTATTGCGCGGCGGTGGGCAGGGCTGCTGCTACCAGCGCTGCCGCCGTTATCCACAAGCGAATTTGACTGCTCAATGACACTCTCCGCACCCGCCTACAATAATCGAATTGGGCGGCCATTGCTCGGCCCGCACTGTTCATTTCGAGGATATTCCCCATGGAGCTCCATAAGAAAGTCGCCAACTTTACGCTCAAGACCGATGAGGACAAGACTGTCAGCCTTTCCGATTATGCCGGCAAGCCGGTGATCCTTTTCTTCTATCCCCGGGCCGATACCCCGGGCTGCACCATTGAGGCCTGCGGCTTTCGCGACACCTTCAAGAAGCTGCAGGCTGCGGGCGCCGCTGTGCTCGGCATCAGCCGCGACACGCCCAAAGCCCAGGCCAAATTCAAAGCCAAATACGATTTGCCGTACACACTCCTTGCTGATGTAGACGAGAAAGTCTCGAAACAGTTTGATGTATTGAAAGAAAAGAACATGTACGGCAAGAAAGTGATGGGGATTGTGCGGACAACGTTCGTCATCGGCCCGGACCAGACGCTGCTGCACGTCTTCCCGAATGTGAAGCCCGAAGGCCATGCCGAAGAGGTGCTGGCGCTGATGAAGGACTGGAATAAGGCGCAGAAGTAGACGAAGCGGGTCAGCGAGTTAGCGAGGCAACAAGTTAGCGGACGATATCATTGGCTGCAAACGAGGTTGATCGAAACGCGGAGCGAGCTGCTTGGGGAAGATTGAGAAAACTGAGGCTCTGGGAAATCTTCTGCCTCGCGCATTGTTTGAGGCAGCGCCGGAGCGCGTGGCGCGGCTTCTGCTTGGCAAGGTGCTCGCGCACCGCACTCGTTCCGGATGGGTTGCTGGGCGCATCGTTGAAGTCGAAGCTTATCTGGGGCCGCACCGCAAAACTGCCGATTCGGCGGCGCACTCGCATCGTGGCCCCACGCCGCGCAACCAGGTGCTCTTTGGGCCGGCGGGACATGCTTACGTCTACTCCATTTATGGAATGTATTTCTGCATGAATGTTACCTGCGAACGAGAGGGACGGGCCGGGTGTGTGTTGATACGCGCACTCGAACCGCTCACCGGGCTCGAAGAAATGGCACGGAACCGGGGCTTGAAAACCCCATCCATTTCGCAAAGAACGCGAAATGGATGGGGCACAGCCCGCGAATTGGACGTTGGATGTTTGGGGTCGAGTAATCTCCCACCCTTCTTCCGCCGCAGCGGACGAGAAGGATGGGGCACCCTCAGAGAATTGACCGGTGGGCCGAGCCGGCTTTGCCAGGCATTGGGAATTACGCGGACCGCGCATAACGGGCTGGACCTGCTCGATCCCCAATCGCCTCTGCAACTGCGCGACGACGGAACCAGAATCGGGCGCATTGTGGTCACGCGCCGCATCGGCATCCGCCACGCCGTGGAACTGCCGCTGCGCTTCATTCTCGCCGGCCACGGTTGCGTCTCCGGTCCGAAATCGATGAACCGCGTAAGCATCTTTTCGGCTCCCAACTCCGTCCGTTAAACTGCTCCCACATCATTTCCGGAGCCCATCCCGGACCCGAAAGGATTCCCCGCTCGTGAAAACCACTTCCCTGCTCATTGCCGCCGCTTCCACGGGTCTGCTGGCCGCTGCAATCTACGTTGCAGACGCGACCGCACAGGCACCGCAAAATCCGCCGCCATCCGATCAGCCTGCGGCAACGGCTCCGCAGAACCAGGCGCCCGAGGGGGGCGCTCCGGGCGAGCGGCAGATGCGCAACTATCCGCCGCCCACCAATCTGCAGGTGCTGCCCAAAAACCTGTCGGGGCGCGAGGTGCGCGAGATCATGGAGACGTGGTCGGGATCGCTGGGCGTGCACTGCAACTTTTGCCACGTGGCCGACCCCAAAAACGTTGGCCCCAACGGGCGGCCGCGTATGAATTTCGCCGACGATGCCAAGCCCGACAAGAAGATCGCGCGCATCATGTACTCGATGACGCAGCAGATCAACAAGGACTACGTCTCGAAGGCGATGGACCTGGACACGGACGACATGGGATCGCCCGTGACCTGCGGGACCTGCCATCGCGGCCACGAGATGCCGGAAGAATTCGTGGTGCCCCGCGACGAGCACCATGGAGGGCCGGGCGGGGAAGGGGCTGGTGCGCCACCTGCTGCGAGCGGCGCGCCCCCGGCGAATTAGTTCTCGCTCGCTCCAGCCGGAATTACACTGTCCGGGTATGCGGCTGTTTGTGGGAATTGCGCTCGACGATGCGATAGTGCGCGAACTGAAGGCGATGGCGGCGCGGCTGCGCTCAAGCAGCGGAACTGCTGCGGCCGGATTGCGCTGGACGGCGCCGGAGTCGTGGCACATCACATTGCAATTCCTGGGCAATGCGCTGACGGAGCAGTTCGACTGCCTTTCGGCGCGACTGGGCGAAGTGCGAAGCGGTCCGGTGCGCGTGGAGCTTGGCGCGCTGGGCTGCTTCGACCGCACGGGCGTGTTGTTTGCAGACGTCCA
Organism: Occallatibacter sp.; assembly: GCA_049592335.1. Taxonomy (GTDB): domain Bacteria; phylum Acidobacteriota; class Terriglobia; order Terriglobales; family Acidobacteriaceae; genus Telmatobacter. Next base: position 17,649 of record JBAWFY010000481.1, on the reverse strand, counting down.
TGCGACACCAGCGATGGCCGCGCTTGCCGAACGCGTGGTTGCGGCAACCAGCCGGTGTGGATTTCAAGCGGAGACGCGGCCGTTTCACCCGCATATCACGCTGGCGAGAAGAGCAGGGAACAAGCCACCCCAGCGGACAGAGGACGTCCGCTGGGGGCCCCGGCAGGGACCGAGGGAACAAGGGAACAAGAAAGCGGACTCGCCTGTGCGGCGGTCGGGGGTCGATCATGGAGGCAGTTTGAGACAGTTTGCGACCCGAACAGCCGGCACGTCGCCGTTTTCGCGGTTCACGGCGCGGGAGTTTCTGCTCTACGAGAGCCATTTGAGCGCAGATGGGGCGCGGTATGAAGTGCGCGGGCGGTTTCCGCTGGGCTGACTCTGCTGCACGACCGAGGAGCATGCGGCATAGCCGCCCTGAGCCGCGCACTGATATACTGGAAATTCGGCAAGGCGAGGACGCGGGCTTCCGTTGAGTGCGCCGGCCGCTGGCGCGGCACCGATAGTCCTTGAAAAATCTGGAGTTCAACCATGGCACAAGTTTGCGATATCTGCGGCAAAGGGCCGCGCTTTGGCAATAACATCTCGCACGCGCACAACGTAACGCGCCGGCGCTGGAATGTGAACCTGCAGCGGATTAAAGCGATGGTCAATGGCGCAACCAAGCATATGCGCGTGTGCGCCACATGCATCAAGAGCGGAAAAGTCGCCAAGGCTTAGCGCTCCGCGCTCCCGGCCTTTGGAGTAGCATGAAAGCCCCGTCCCAAAAGGACGGGGTTTTGTTGTGCGCGATCGATTGGCTCCGGCAGAGAAATGGCCTTGCGAGCAAACCTGAGATCAGTTCGATGAGCGTGGGTCAATAGGCGTGGGTCCGAGAGCCAAACTACAGCCGGTCAGGAGACCCAGCGCTACTGATTCGCCTTGGTGAAGGTGAGCGAAGCGGAGTTGATGCAATAGCGCAGGCCGGTGGGGTGCGGACCGTCGGGGAAGACGTGGCCGAGGTGTCCGCCGCAACGCGCGCAGGTGACCTCAACACGGCGCATGCCGAAGGTCAGGTCTTCGTGCTCGTGGATGGCTTTGGAATCGGCAGGAATCATGAAGCTGGGCCAGCCGCAGCCGGAATCGAATTTGGCGCCGCTCAAGAATAAGAGCGCGCCGCAGCCCGCGCAGTGATAGTTGCCCGTTTCGTGATTCTCGGTGAGCGCGCCGGTGAAAGGGCGCTCGGTGCCCTTCTCCCGCAGCACGCGATACTGCTCCGGCGTGAGTTGCGCGCGCCATTCAGCATCGCTGTGGACGATTTCTTCCTGGGAATCGCTCATGGCAGACCTCTCAAGAGACTCGGGAACGGTGAACGGAAACCGTGAGTCAGACCTCGGCTATGGCTTCGATTTCGACAAGCAGGTTGCGGGGCAGGCGGGCGACTTCGACTGTGCTGCGCGCGGGGAGCGTTCCCGAGTCGCTTTCTAAAAATGATGCATAGACCGCGTTCATGGCCGCAAAGTCGTTCATGTCCTTTAAGAATACGGTCGTCTTGACGACCTGAGCGAGGCTGCTGCCCGCGGCTTCGAGAATCGCTTCGATGTTCTTAAGGGCGCGCTCGGTTTGTTCCTTCACTCCGCCGGGCGCAGCCTGCCCGGTGACGGGATCGAGGCCGCACTGGCCGGCGGTAAAGATGAGGTTGCCGACGCGCACGCCTTGCGCATAGGGACCTATCGCGGCTGGAGCGCCATCGGTGGTGATATTCGATCGTGCCATAGAAATATTGTATGGGGAAAGGGACAGCTCCCCTTTGAAGGGAGTTGTCCCTGGAATGATTCGAGGTGTGCAGCGAGAGAGACGCGCCTAGCGAATGACCGCCAGAACCGCGCTCCCGATCGCCATCGCCATCATCCAGAAGGCTGCGTTGATGACGAAGAGGTTGGCGCGCCGGCCTTCAAGGACATGTTCCGCATAGAGCGGCGGTGCTATGAATCCGAGCCAGCAGGCGACGCCCAGTGTAAATCCTCCAGACGCACTCTTGGCGCCTGTCAATGCCAAGAGGTGGCCCATGATAAATGAGAGAAGCAGGCACGCAACGAATCCAGAAGCTAAGGCAAAGAGCCAATTTTTCGGCTTTTCACCTTCAGGAATGCCCACCAGCTTTCTCCACGACTTCCTAAAGATCACCACGTACCAGATGATTCCCAGTAACCACTGGACAAGCGCCGCAATCACAATTGCGCCGTAATTGATGTGCATTCGTCAATCCTCCAAGCGGAGTAGGTTTACGGCTCCTGGAAACGGACCTCAGGGATTGGGGAATAGGACGTTTGCCCAACCTGAAAGGAGTCGCAGGAAACACTCTGAGCGAGGGGCTGGCGCGGTGTCAAGGAAAATCAGGAGTTAGAGGTGGAAAAGTTCCCCCTTTCGTCAACCGCAGGAATTGCAGAGGCGCATCGATCAACGGCGCTTGAGCGCCTCGAGCTCATCGAAAGTGCGGGGCCAGTCGGAGCCAAGCAGGCGGGAGAGGCTGCGGTCGGCGAGGAGCTTGCCGCCGGTCTGGCACGCGGGGCAGTAGTTGGTTTCGTTGTCGGCGTAGCGGATGCGCTGGACGGGCGCGCCACAACGCGGGCAGGGCTTGCCGAAGCGGCCGTGTACCGCCATCTCCGGGCGAAAGGCTGTGACGTGCTCAGGGAATTTTTCCCTGGCTTCGGAGGAGAGCCGGTCGATCCATGAAGAAAGCGTGAAGCGCGTGGCCGTGTAGAGGCGCTCCCATTCTTCGGACTTAAGTTTGTGCGTGAGCGCAACCGGAGAGAGCTGCGCAGCATGAAGAATCTCGTCGGAGTAGGCGTTGCCCACGCCGCTGATGAGGCGGGGGTCGGTGAGTGCGCGCTTAAGGGTGCGGTTCTCGGCGGTGAGCGCGGCACGAAACTGGTCTAAATCAGAAGAGAAAACTTCGATGCCGCCGGGATCGATGTTGCGGAGGGCCTGCTCGCTGCTCACGATGTGGAGCGAGGCGCGGCGCTTGGAGCCGGCTTCCGTCAGAATGAGAGTCCCGTCTGAAAAATCGAACGCAAGTAGCCCTTGGCGGTCGGAGAGCTTGGCCTGTGGAGGACGCCAGTGGAGGCGGCCGGCGATCATGAGGTGGATGACAAGCCAGAGTTTTTCCTGGTTTTGGCTGGAAGCGTCGGCGAGGCCGATAGCAATGCGTTTGCCAATGCGGCGCAACTCGCACACGGTTTTTCCTTCGGCGGATGCGATTGGAGGATTGACAGTGCGGAGTACGAAGACGCTCTGCAGGCGCACGCGCTCGAGCGTACGGCCGACGATGCGCGGCTCGAGTGCGGTGAGATATGCGGCGATGTCGGGCAGTTCCGGCATTGCTTCAAGATTGCAGCCGGAGCAAGGATCGACGCAACGAAATTCTTGCGGCGATTCAGCTTAGGATCGCGTTGTCGATCAGTCGCGTGGAACCGATCCGGGCAGCGACGGCGAAGAGCGTTCCGGGGATGGCCGTTTCTACCGGCTCGAGCGTTGCCCAGTCGACTAGAGCGATGTAGTCGATGCGGACATCGGGCTCGGCGGCAAAGATACTTTGCGCGGCGGCGAGGATGGCCGATGACCGGCGCTCACCTTCAGCTGTGAGTGACTCAACACGGCGAACAGCCCGGCTGAGAACAAGTGCGCGGGCGCGCTCGGCCGGCGTGAGGTAGGCGTTGCGCGAGCTGAGCGCAAGACCATCCGGGTCGCGGATGATAGGGCAGACGACGATTTCCGTTGCGAGGCGGAGATCGGCAGTCATGCGGCGGAGAATGGCGACCTGCGCCGCGTCTTTCTGGCCGAAGTAGGCGCGGTCGGGCTCGGCGGCGATGAAGAGCTTTGCGACAACCGTGGCCACACCGCGAAAATGGCCGGGACGGGACGCGCCGTCGAGGCGTTCGCTCAGCGCGGGAACTTCGACAAATGTGGAATTGGGACCGTTCGGATAAAGTTCTTCGACCGCGGGCGCGAAGAGAACATCGGCGCCTTCGGCCCAGGCTATTGCGCAGTCAGCTTCAAAGGCTCGGGGATAGCGCGCGAAATCTTCGTTGGGGCCGAACTGCGTGGGGTTAACGAAGAGACTGAGCGCGATATGTGAGCATTGAGGGCGCGCGGCGCGGAGGAGCGATACATGGCCGGCATGCAGCGCGCCCATGGTGGGGACGAGACCGATCGTATTGCCGCCGGCCGCGCGCAGAGTACGGGACCAGCGGCGAAGCTCAGGAACCGCGCGCAGAACTTGCATCAGCCTTGATTCATCTCTTCGCGTGCGTCGCGATTGACGACCGCATCGGCATCGTCGCCGGATTCGATCTGAGACATGCGGCGGGCTGATTCGGGCAGGTGATAGCTTTCGGCGTCGGAGGGAAATGCGCGATGCTCCACGTCTTCGCGGTAGTGGTCGATTGCCGAGCGGAAGAGCGCGGAAGCGTCGCAGTAGCGGCGCACGAATTTGGCTGGCGGAGCGAAGGTGAGGTTCACGAGATCGTGGAAGACGAGAATCTGTCCGTCGCAATCGGGGCCTGCGCCGATGCCGATGGTGGGGACAGGAAGGACTGCGGTGATGGCCGCGGCGGCTTCTCGGGGAATGCCTTCAAGGACGATGGCGCCGGCGCCGGCCTGAGCCAAAGCGAAAGCGTCGGCCTGGAGCTCGAGCGCCGAGTCAGCAGTACGGGCCTGTACGCGATAGCCGCCCATGCGGTTTACGCTTTGCGGCGTGAGGCCCAGATGGCCGACCACGGGAACTTCAGCTTCGACGAGCGCACGAACCAGTTCCATGCGTGGGCCCTCGATTTTGACGGCTTCAGCGCCCGCCTCTTTGACGAAGCGAACGGCGTTCGCCACGGCTTCGCTGACGGTGCCGTGATAGCTGCCGAAGGGCATATCCGCGACGACGAGAGCGCGGCGGACAGCGCGGCGCACGGCACGCGTGTGGTGGAGCATCTCGTCGACGGTGACGGAAAGCGTGTTTTCATGACCCAGGACGACCATGGCGAGCGAGTCGCCGACGAGGATGAGATCGATACCAGCCTCGTCGACCAGGCGCGCGGTGGCGTAGTCGTACGCCGTGAGTGCGGAGATGGGCTTGCCCTGACGCTTCATCTCAGCCAAGGCGGGCATGGTGACTTTGGGAAGGGGGTCGCTTTGCGACGCCGGCCGCATGCCGGCGGAAAACCCGGTGAGGCTCATGATTGGCTCCAGTGCCGCTCCGCAGACTCAGGATGCGACCCGAACGATTTAAGTATACGATGCACGGCGAGCGAGGAAAGGAGCGAAGAACGTATCCGGCAGGCTTGCGCGAGCTGCTCATTTCGCCGGACACCCCAAAAAGAAGAGTTTCACGCGATTTGATCGACCTTTACAATGTTGATCAGGAATCACGGATCAGGCGCTCCAGTGCGGGACGGCCGGGGACGCACGGAGCTCGGCGGAGGAATGATGGCCTACGATCTGGCGATCGTGCTGCCCACATACAACGAGAGCGGCAACGTAGGCCCGATGGTGGAGCGGCTTGAAAGCGCGCTTGCCGGCATTCGCTACGAAGTGATTTTTGTCGACGACGATTCGCCTGACGGCACAGCGGACCTGGTGCGGCGGCTGGCGCGGACACGCGATAACCTGCGCGTGCTGCATAGGATCGGGCGGCGAGGCCTGGCTTCGGCGTGCATCGAGGGAATTCTGGCGGCATCGGCGCCGTTCGTGACGGTGATGGATGCGGACATGCAGCACGATGAAAGCGTTCTTCCCGAGATGCTGCGCCGCATGAGCGACGAGAATCTGGACCTGGTGGTAGGCTCGCGCAACATGGCCGGCGGCAGCATGGGCGAGTTTTCGCGCCGGCGCGTGAAGCTGAGCCAGCTGGGCAGGCGGCTAAGCCTGATGGGGGCGGAGCACGAGTTATCCGATCCGATGAGCGGATTCTTCATGGTGCGCGTAGCAGCGTTCGAGCAGTTTGCGCACCGGCTCTCGGGCATTGGTTTCAAAATCCTGCTGGACATCGTGCTTTCGGCGGGGCCGGGGCTGCGCATCGGCGAAGTTCCTTACCGCTTCAGGCAACGCGAGCACGGCGAAAGCAAGCTCGATGTGCTGGTTGGGCTCGAATACTTTGAGCTGCTTGTGGACAAGCACCTGGGCAACCTGGTGAACGTACGTTTTGTGCTCTTCGGCATGGTGGGCGCGCTGGGCGTGGGCGTGCATCTGCTGATCCTGAATGCGCTTTTGCGCGCGACTGGACTAGGCTTTGCCAAGGGCCAGGCAGCAACTACGTTCCTGGTGATGATTCTGAATTTTGTTCTGAATAATTCGCTCACCTATCGCGACCGGCGGCTGCGGGGATGGAAGTTCCTGAGAGGGCTTGTGACCTTCTGCGCGGCCTGCGGATTGGGCGTAGCTGCGAATGTGGCCATCGCAAATGAAGCGTTTCATCGTGGCATGCCGTGGTGGCTGGCGGCGCTGACGGGTTTGCTGTTCTCTGCGGTATGGAACTTCGGCGTGACGTCGATGATTACGTGGCGGCAGGAGCGGCGGTCGAGCGAACAGCGTGCGCAGCGGCGGATGGAGGCGGCGCAGGGCGCGGCCGGCGGCAGCGAAAGAGTACCGGCAAAGACGGTGTGAAGGCAGGGACTGAGGGACTGAGGAAAGAGCAGCATCTCGCCGGATTTGTCCCCTTGACAATGCGATCTGCGCGGATCTTGGTTGCCTTTGAAAGCTGCGACACGGCATACTGGCGAACAGAATGATTTCTTCGTTGACGACAGCAATCTCCGTGGGGCTCGGCACCGTGGCAGGCGCGGGGCTGGCGGCCGGCGCGTTCGCATACGCTTCGCTTTCGCCAGGTTCGCGCATCTTCGGCACGGCCCTGACCGCTCCCACTCGGCCGGGCGAGCTGGCGCTAACCTTTGACGACGGGCCGAATGCCACGTGGACGCCGCGGCTGCTGGACGCGTTGGCAAAGCACGATGTGCGGGCTACGTTCTTTTTGCTGGGCGGTCGTGCCGATTCGCAACCGGAGCTGGTGCGGCAGATGGCGGCGGCTGGACACACGATCGGAAATCACTCGTGGTCGCATCCTAACCTGGCGCGCACGCCTGCGGCCCGCGTACGGGAAGAGCTGAAGCAGACCAATGACGCGCTGGAGCAGATTCTCGGGAAGCCGGTCAGGTTCTTCCGTCCTCCTTACGGCGGACGGCGGCCCGCGGTCTTCCGCATCGCGCGCGAGCTGAATCTCACGCCTGTGCTTTGGAACGCTATGGCCTCGGACTGGATCGAACCGTCGGCGGGGCAAATCGCCGCCAATCTGACCAGGAAGATCGACGAACTGGCGCGAGGCGGCCACGCGGCAAACATCCTACTCCATGATGGCGGGCATCGCGATCCTGCGGCAAACCGTGCCCCGAGCGTAATGGCCGCGGAGATGCTGCTCGATCGCTACGCGGCGACGCACAGATTCGTGACGGTGGATGCGTGGTGCTAAGCGCGCTGCGACCGTTTTAAATCTTCGAATGACCTGAACACTTGGCCTGCAGCGACGCCCGTTGCCTGAATGTCGGCGTCGGTGTGGGCGTAGGACATGAAGGCGGCCTCGAATTGCGAAGGCGGGAGCCAGATGCCGCGGTCGAGCATGCCGCGATGGAAGCGGGCGAAAGCAGCGGTGTGTGACTTTGCGGCCTGCTCGAAATTGGTCACCGGACCAGCCTTGAAGAACCAAGTCCACATAGAGCCCACGCGGTTGGTGGTGATGGCTACCTCAGCGCGTGCGGCTTGCGCGGCGACAGCTTCGGCCACCGCTCGGGATGCCACCTCGAGCCTTCCGTACACTTCTTTGGCATGTTCCTGTAAATAACCGATTGTCGCGAGACCCGCGGCCATCGCCAGCGGATTGCCGCTGAGAGTTCCAGCCTGATAGACGGGGCCGAGCGGCGCGAGCTGATCCATGATTTGGCGCTTGCCGCCGAAGACGCCGACGGGTAACCCTCCGCCGACAATTTTGCCGAGCGTGACGAGATCGGGATCGAGCGAGTAGAGCTCGCAGGCGCCGCCGAGGGCGACGCGGAAGCCGGTCATTACCTCATCGACGATGAACAAAGACCCTGCGCGGGTGGCGAGCGTCCTCAAACCCGAGAGGTAGCCATCAGCTGGAGGAATGCAGCCGGCGTTGCCTACTATTGGTTCGACGATGACGGCAGCAATGGCGTCGGGGTGCCCGTCGAAAGCAGCTTCAACGGCGGCGAGATCGTTGTAGGGCAGAGCCAGCGTGAGGTGCGCGATTTCTTCGGGCACGCCGGCTGAGCCAGGAATACCGAATGTCGCCACGCCCGAGCCGGCTTTTACGAGAAGCCCGTCGGAGTGGCCGTGATAGCAGCCTTCAAATTTAATGACAATCTTGCGGCCAGTTGCGGCGCGGGCCAGGCGGATGGCCGACATGGTGGCTTCAGTGCCGGAGCTTGTGAAACGCATCTTCTCGATGACAGGATAGGAGACGGCGATGCGCTCGGCGAGATCGGCCTCGGCTGCCGTGGAGGCGCCAAAACTGGGCGAGTTGCGCGCGGCGTGGGCGATGGCTTCGACCACGGGCGGAAAGGCGTGGCCCAGAATCATCGGTCCCCAGGAGCCGAAGTAGTCGATGTAGCGGTTGCCGTCGGCGTCGTAGAGGTGCGCGCCCTCGGCACGCTCGATGAACGGCGGCGCGCCCCCTACGGCATGAAAGGCGCGCACGGGCGAATTGACACCACCGGGAAAATAGCGCTCGGCGCGCTCCCGGAGAGCCTGCGAACGGGTGCGATCAATCGACACGGGTTCAGTATAGAGCGCTGCGTAACTTGCCGGCTTGCGAGGGCCGACGGAGGCGATTGATTGAAGGTAAGTCAGTTCGCTCTGAGGCTATTGCTAAGCTTGCGCACCGCGATGACCGAGCAGATTTCGAGAGCGATTCCCAGGCCAAGACAGAAGCCCTGGATCGAGTCGTTCATTCCTGACGGGAGATGAAGGTACGGCGCAATCGCGTGCGGCCAGGCAATGCCGCAGCTGACCACAAGCAGTCCTATAGGGAGCAGGAAGCGGGCTTTGGACAAGGCTTTCTTCGGATCGTCTAAGCAGTTCAGGAGCATTTCGATTCTTCTCCTTCCTTTGGTGGTGGGGATGAGTTTTTGAGCATGGCCTCAGTCTCTTCGCGAGTCGTTGACGGGCTGGAAACTGCGGCGGGCCAGGATGCGCGCGAACTGGAAGATCACGATTGCGTCGATGGAAACGCCGATCCCGGAGCAAACGCCGCGGCAAAGATCGTCGGGCGCAGGCATGAGGTGAAGCAGCGCCAGGAGCGCAGGCGGCCAGCCCGCGGCGCTGGCGAGATCGATCTGCGCCACAATGAACAGGAAGAAAAGAAGAGGCAACGAGATTTTGAGATTGCAACTGTCAATCGGAAGCATCAGGAGTTCCTTTCAGGAGGCGTCGCGCAGCCACCCGAGCGGCGCGAGGACCAGAGCATCAGGACAATTGCGCTCGATATCAGCACGAAGCGCAGGACGAGATAGAAATCCGGATGGCGAAGAGCGAAGCTGACACCCTCTAAAAAGAGTGGGAGCATGAGGCCGGAAATGAGGCAGAAGTTTGCGGCAGCCCTGATCCGGCGGGATGTGGCATCGAGTTGGCGAGCGAGGCACATAGAGAGACTCCTTGATGGAATTCAGTTTCTGAAGCGGTACCAAAGCATGAGGGCGATTTTTGTCGCGCCCATGGCGTAGATCACGACGATCAGATCCCAGGGAATGCGATGCTCGACGAGCAGGCGGTATTCGAGCAAGCCGATGAGGGTGAGAGCGCCGGCGACGGCCGCGGAGCTGGTGGAGCGACGCTGATGTTCGCGGCAGCGCTCGTCGGCCACGTGGTCGAGCATCAGAATGCGGCTGAGAATGGGATGGCTCATGAGTGGTTCTCCAATTGGAAGATCTGGTCGGTGGGGCAGGCGAAGATCCGGGCAAAAGTAAGGGCCAGCTCCAGACTGGGGACGTAGCGGTTGCGTTCGATGGAGTTGATGCTCTGCCGCGAGACACGGGCGGCCTCCGCCAGTTGCTCCTGGGTCCAACCCTGGGCGATGCGGAGTTCTTTGACGCGATTGATAATGGTCGGCGGCATGTAAAGTCGGCTTTCCAATTCAGCGTAGCCGAGATCGGATTATGTGTCAAGCCGACTTTCCATTTTTAATTTTGAGTTTTCGCAAAGAATCAGGGCAGGAGCTGAATTTCGCCCTGAAGGTCTAAATCCACGGCCTTTAAGCCCAAGTCCAGAACCAGCAAGGACCGCTACGGCTGCAGGTGGCTCACGGCGTCTGCGAGGCCGTTCTCGTAAGCGGCGATGATTTTATCCCACTGGGCGTTGGCCTCTTCATCGACGATCTGCCGCGCGGGATCGGCGTCGAACCAGGCGATGGTTCGCTTGACGCCCTCGGCGTAGGGAACCCTGGCGCGATAGCCGGGAACGAAGCGCTTGATCTTGCTGTTATCGAAGACCACGCTCGCGGACTTGTCGCCGATGAGACTGCCGGTGTAGTGCGGGACGCAGGCGCTGAGGAAATCTGACGCGATGTGAACGAGCTGCGGTTCAACGCCGGCGGCGCGGGCCGTGAGGGTGTAGATCTGATCCCAGGTGAGAACTTCGTCGCTGGTGATATGAAAAGCATGGCCAATGGCTTGGCTTGAGCCAAGCAGACCGACAAAGGCCTGAGCGAAATCGCTGTTGTGGGTGAGGACCCAGAGCGAGCTGCCGTCGCCGGGAACGATCACTTTTTTGCCGCGTCTCATGCGGTCGATCACGGTGTACGGTTTTTCCCAGGTATTGACTGCGAGCGTGATCTGCGTGTCTCCGTAGGTGTGGGAGGGGCGCACGATGGTGATGGGGAAACCGTTCTCGCGATATTCCTTCAGGAGCCGATCTTCGCAGGCGATCTTATCGCGCGAGTATTGCCAGTATGGATTGGCGAGCGGCGTGGACTCGGTAATCAGGTAATCGCTGACGGGCTTTTGATAGGCGCTGGCCGAGCTGATGAAGATGTACTGATCGGTGCGGTTGCGAAAGAGACGGATGTCGCGCTCGATCTGGTCGGGGGTGAAGGCGATCCAATCAACCACGGCGTCGAACTTGCGGTCGCCGAGGGCTTCCGTAACTGCCTTCTCGTCGGCAATATCGGCGAAGAGGGTGCGCGCCGCGCCGGGAATGCTTGCGATTCGTTGGCCGCGCCGCAGCAGAGTCAACTCGATGCCGCGTTCGGCTGCCAGTGCGCTACAGGCTGCGCTGATGTTTCCGGTCCCGCCGATAAATAGGACTTTCATGCTTCCTCCCGGGCCAGTTGCCGGCGAAGGACCAGATTACAACGTTGCGGTGGTATCCGAAGGAATTCAGGCCTGGGTGGCAAGCCGTTCGAGCACAGTTGCACAGTTTCTGTGCCAGTACGCGGTTTTAGCTGCAGGCGATTGCATTGCATCGACTTGCGAGCAGCACAGTTGCACAGCGAAAAAACAGGCAATAGGCAATAGGGATCAGGGAATAGAAAACCAATACCCCCGACCCGTTCGCCGCGGTCACCCGGGATGCTTTATCTCCATTGTGCGCCGAAGTGGGGTAATTCTCGGCAAAACAGGGAGCGCGGGGAACGAGGGAGCAAGGGAGCGAAAAATCAGAGGTTTAGCGGCAGGAGGTTGCGAGGATCTATGGGAGGGGGGCTTGACGACGGGTTGGGTGAACGCGGTTGTCCCCGGTCCCCAAAGGCGAGGGACCAGGGGCACCTTCAGCGTGGTTTGGGATTCGCTATCGAGACCGGGGCCACCTGCCCATCATTTCAGGTATCGCCGAGCCCGAAGTCGGACCTGTTCGAGGAGTTCTCTGGGCAAGTCACTATACTGTGTGTCTGTAACCGAACGGGCGGAAACACGGAGTGGCAGCTCGATAGCGATCTAAAATGACGGCGCCCTTAACATGACCGGGCGGAGGAGCCAAATTCAATGACCGACCAAGAGTTTCTCAAGTTTCTTAAGGCACAAGTCTCCACCCTTCGATCAAAGTACAAGATAACTGAAGGGAAAGCCTTCGCGATGTGGTTCTGCATGGAAAACTTGCAACTCGATGAGACGGAAGCCTACGAAGCAGCTTCTCTCGACGGGGGAAACGACAAGGACATAGACCTCTTTTGGGTTGACGATGAAGCGGAACGGATCACGATAGCGCAGTTTAAGTTTGCTTCTGGCGGCAAATACAAGGGAAAGAAGGGCGAGTTACTGGCACTCATACACAGTACAGATTGGCTCGTTGACACGGAGGCATTAAGGCGGGAAGGCCGCCCAGAATTGGCAAACGCCGCCGTGCAGTATTCAGAGGCCCAACAGAATAGTTATTCAACCGAATATATTTACGCTTATTGTGGTCCGCAGCACAAGGACGTAAATGATGTAGCGCGTCAATTCAACGTGAGGGAAGCATCCGGCACACCAGCTCGCTCGTGCAAGATCTACAACTTGGACTCGCTGAAGAAGATCCATGAGGAACAAATCGATCAGAGTACCCGGATCAGCAAGACCACGCTAAACCTGCTCAGATGCTTTGAGGAACCCGGCGATTATGGAAAAGCAGTGGTCGCCACCATCAAAGGGGACGTGCTCCGGAGCCTCTACGTAGACTTCGGAGACCGTCTCTTCGATCGAAACGTCCGACTATTTCTGGGAGCTCGCAAGGGTGGCGTTAACGCAGGAATTCAGGACACGCTCGGAGATGCCGACGAGCGTAAGAGGTTCTGGGCGTACAACAATGGCGTGACATTCGTCTGCGACGATTACGATCTGGACGACACGCAGATTAGCCTTACAAACTTCAGCATCGTCAATGGCTGCCAAACGACTGTCTCTTTGTGGAATGGCTCGGAGACCGCAGCGAAAGACGTGAAGGTCGGTGTCCGTTTTATCGCCTCACCTGAACGAATAATCGACTCAATCATACTCTTCAATAACTCACAGAATCCTGTCCGTCTGTGGGATCTGAACGCTCAGGATCGCCTTCAGAAGAGATTAAAAAAGGAACTGGCAGAGCTCCCACAGCCCTTCCTTTACCAACTGAGAAGGGGCGAAACAATTGACGTCAAAGCAAAGAAAAAGTTCTTGCGAGACGGAAGACTAAATCTGATCCGTCACGACTTATGTGCGCAATTTGGTGCAGCATTTCGTGGTTTTCCCGCGATAGGGTACAAGGATAAGGGCAAGGTCTTCACGACACATAAAGACCAAGTATTCCCGTCCCAAATTCGGCCTGAAGAAATTGTGCTCATTTGGCAAGCTGGCCGTGTTGCTGGGGAACTCGTTAAGAAGGAGCTCGCTGCGGCTGCCCAGGGCGGAGATATTGAAAGAGCTGCAATCCTAAAGCGCGGTGGCACATTTTTTGTATTAGCTACGATGGGATACATCCTTCATCAGAGAAACGGAGCCACCTTTCTGAACAAGCTTCGCCCGGATGTCGCCGTCAGCAAGACGACGGAGCAGCGACTTCAAAACTATGCTGCCCTGTCGCTAGAGTTTTACACGGAAGCCATGCGGGATCTATTAAACCTAGGCTCGGGAGTGGCGGAGCTTGTAAGGAGTCAGACAGGCTGGCAGAAAATACTCCCCAAAATTGAAAGTCGGTGGAAGATTTACCGCCTTTCGAAGAAGGTTATGGAATCGGCGCTCCCGGCTTTGTAGGCGTCACGAAGGCGGGATGGCTCGATCTCCACAGCATAGTTCTGTTCAATTGATGGTTCCCACGGTCCTTCGCCCTTGGGAACCAGGGATGTCGAAGGCTCGGGGCCCGGGAGCGATATCACACGCCTTCGATTTGTGGGAAATCAAGGCCGCTAATGCTGCTAGAATTCTGCTTTCCGGCTCAACCGCGCCGCGTTCACTCCAGAAAAAGAAGGCCTCGATCGTGCCACAGGAAGCCTCAAAGAAATCAGTCACTTACGCCGATGCAGGCGTTGACCTCCGCAGCAGTGACCAGGCCAAGGAACACATCAAGTACCTGGCGCAAAAGACCTTTAACCGCAACGTGCTGGGCGGGATCGGCAGCTTTGGTGCGCTGTTCCGGCTGGATTTGCAGCGCTGGAAAAACCCCATCCTGGTGAGCTCGGCCGACGGGGTGGGCACCAAGCTGAAGGTGGCCTTTGCGCTGGGGCTGCACCAGACGGTGGGCATCGACCTAGTGAACCACTGCGTGAACGACATTGCTGTTCAGGGCGCAGTGCCGCTCTTCTTTCTCGACTACCTGGCCACGGGCAAGATCGATGCGGACGTGATCCAAACCGTGGTGAGCGGGCTGGCGGACGGATGCAAATCCAACGGCTGCGTGCTGATCGGCGGCGAGACGGCGCAGATGCCGGGATTCTACGCCGAGGGCGAGTACGATCTGGCCGGATTTATCGTGGGCGCGGTGGATCGCGACAAGATGGTGACGGGCGCGAGCATCAAGCCGGGCGACGTGCTGATCGGGTTGCCCTCGACCGGGCTGCACACCAACGGCTATTCGCTGGCGCGCAAGCTTCTGTTCGAGGTGGGCGGCTACAAGCCGACGCAGTACGTGACGGCGATCAGGGAAAAGGCCGGCGCGGCGCTGATGAGGACGCACCGCAGCTACCTGCACGTGATCCAGAAGCTGGTGACCAGCGGGCTGACCGTGGGCATGGCGCACATCACGGGCGGCGGCATTACGGAAAACCTGCCGCGGATTCTGCCCAAGGGTATCGGAGCGCAGATCGAGATTGGATCGTGGCCGGTGCTGCCCATCTTCGAGCACCTGCGCGAGTTGGGCAGTGTGCCGCAGGAAGAGATGATGCGCACGTTCAACATGGGTATCGGGCTGATCGCGGCCATTCCCGCGGCCAAGTTTACGCGTGCCAAGAACCTGCTGGACCGGGCGGAAGAAAAGTTTTATGTGATTGGCCGCGTGGTGAAGGGCGAGCGGCGCGTGCAGTACACGTAGCCACCTGCGGTGGGGCAGGCGGCGCTTACGCGCCAAGAGCGCGTCAATCCCGGGAGGAATTAGCCCAGGAGGAGTCAGCGGAGTTCTCGCCCTGATTGCGGGCGCGGTACGCCTAACCGAGAGAGCGTCACGATGAGCGAACCCGAGAAATCCGCTGCCGATTGTGAATCTCTGGACGAGGTGCGCCAGCAGATTGACCGCATCGATAAAGGAATTGTGGCGCTCATCGCAGAACGCAGCGCTTACGTTCTGCGCGCGGCGAGTTTCAAGAAATCGCATGCCGATGTGCCTGCGCCCCAACGCGCCGAGGAAGTGGTGCGCAAAGCGAAGGGGCTGGCAGTGGAATCAGGCGCCAACCCGGCTGTTGTCGAGCGCGTTTATCGAGAGATGATTGCCGCGTTTATCGAAGCCGAGATGGCAGAGATCTCTGCGCGACCGTTCGGGCAGCGGCCCTCCGGCGACCTGAGCACGGCGGAGGAAAATGCCTGATCGAGCAACGCCGCCGGAACCCGTGCGACTGGGCATCCTGCTTTCCGGCCGGGGATCGAATTTTCTGGCCATCGCCACATCGATCCGCAACGGTAAACTTCCCGGCGTCGAAATCGGCGTCGTGATTTCGAATATTGAGGGTGCGCCCGGAATTTCAGCCGCCGCCGAACTTGACCTGCGGCACGCAGTGCTGGTCTCGAAGGGCAGAAAACGCGCGGAGCACGATGCCGACGTGGTGGCTTTGCTGAAAGCGCACCGCGTGGATCTAGTTTGCCTGGCCGGTTACATGCGGCTGCTCTCGCCGGAGTTCGTGGCCGCGTTTCCTCATCGCATCCTGAACATTCATCCCTCGCTGCTGCCGGCCTTTCCGGGTCTCGACGCGCAACAGCAGGCGTTCGACTATGGGGTGAAGCTTGCGGGCTGCACCGTGCATTTTGTCGACGACCAGTTGGACCACGGCGCGATTATTCTGCAACGGGTGATTCCCGTGCTCGAAAGGGACGATGCGCATTCGCTTGCCGAGCGCATCTTGGTGGAGGAGCATGTTGCGTATACCGAGGCGATTGCTCGCGTGGTGAGCGGGGAGTACGAAGTGCGCGGGCGCAAATATGTGAAGAGGGCAGGGACTGAGGGACTGAGGAACTGAAGGACTGAGGGACTCAGACCCGCTGCTCACTCATTTCCCTTCGCTACGCTTCCACTGCCTGGCCGTCCAATCGCCTTCCATAAAATCCCGTCTTCTTGCCTCGGGGGCTTGGTCATCTCGCAGGATGACGTGCTGACCCTCGATGGGAATTTCCTCACTCCGCATACTCCTCGATAATTCCTGCTTGAGAGCGTGTCAAGCCCTGATCGCTCCAGCAAGTTTGCTAAACATCTGATTCTTCGCGGATTCCCGCCTTGCGGCAATTTGCCGGGAATTGGCGCGAAATGCGTAGCCTTAAAGATAACCAGACAACCAGCGGCGAGAACGCGCCGGGCGATGAGGCGGATCCTCCCCCGCGCGGTTCCTGAATTCGTCTGCTTCTCTCCGATGAAGCAGGTACTGAGCCAAACCGCGGCCAAGTACGGCGCGGCGCGAGTTTTCTCGAAAGCATGAACGGGGCTGGCGAGGACGCACGGCTGCTGGATTGTGAGGGGACGACCCTCCACCGGGTGACCTGACCGGAACCACGGCAACATCCGGGTTTGAGAGCCGTTCATTTGACCTGCGCGGGGCCGGGCCGGATGCGACGCCAGCCCTGCGCAGGAACTTTTTTGGCGCAATTGGAGATATACAGGAACGTGTTTCGCTGCGAACAGTAAGCGGCGCGAAGGAGTTTGACCGTGAATCCTTTTAGGAATATTTGGAATCAACCGAAGACCTCGGCCGCGGGACTGCTGATTGCCGTAGCCAGCGTTGCCGGAGTGTTGTCGCAGCAGGGCATTTCGCTGGGCAAGGCAGGAACGGGCACTGTGGTTTCGCTGGCGAGCGCGATGGCCACGGCGTTGCTTGGATTGCTGGCGAAGGATCCTGAGACAGCAAGCCAGCAAGTCGGCAAGTCGGCGAGCGAGCAAGGCAGGGCATCGAACAGCGCAAGACTCGGGGCGTGGATGCTGATTGCTCTGCTGGTTCAGCTGCCCTGGGTGCAGGGCTGCTCGGCTACCCGCGTCGCCCAGGACATTGTGAACTGGACGCCGGCATTAGAAAGCGCAGTGGCTACGGTGGATTCAACCGCGGCGCTGCTGGCTCCGGCCGATGCGCCGGTATTTACCGCGGCGACTTCGAGCTTTGACGCGGCCTCGAACCTGCTGGTGACGCAGGCCAAGGCATATCTAGCGAATCCCTCGGCAAGCGCATTGCAAGAGCTGCAGACGCAGGTGATCACCTTCCAGCAGCAGGTGGGCGCGGCGCTGTTGCAGGCCGCAAGAATAGGCGATCCAAACAGCCAGGCCCATGCGCTTTCGGCGATTCAGGCTGTGGCGACGATCGTGAACACGATTCTGTCGCTGGTGGCTTCGATCTCGAGCAAGGCTACGGTGACAAAGATGTCGGCTGCGACGGGCGTGAAGCTCGCGATGATCCGGCCTTATCTCGATGACGAGCGCGCCGCGAAGATTGTAGCTGCGCATTACGGCGAGCCGGTTTCTGTAGCGCGTGTCCAGGTGGTGCGGGCG
>JBAWFY010000480.1:0-1642 GCA_049592335.1 Occallatibacter sp. | reverse complement strand
CTACAACCTGGACCGATTTTACGAGTGGTCCTGGCTGCAACGCCAGGCATGCTATTTTGGCATTCATCACGAAGTGGTCGGCTTCCCTGGTCTCACTCCATTCTCGATGCTTATTCTGCTTCCGCTGGCTTGGCTGAATGTCATGCAGGAGAAGCACGTCTGGATTGTCCTGAACATAGCTGTCTTGATCGCAGCGATGCGCCTGCTCAGTAAGGCAAGCGGTTTGTCGCCAAGAAGAGCGTGGCTCATCGCGTTGCTCGCCGTGTTTCCCTTGCGCAACGATTTTGCTCTCGGGCAGATGCACCTGATCGTGTTCGCGCTCTTGGTGCTGGGTTGGCACTTCCATATGCGGGGCAAGCAGGTTGCAAGTGGTTGCTGCATTGCTCTTGCCGGCGCATTAAAAATCTATCCACTTTTTTATTGTCTCTATTTCGCGATAAAAAAGCGCTGGCGCGCATTGGGCGCAACGGTCGCGGCCAGTATTGCATGTGGCAGCGCATGCGTGGCGCTGTTTGGGACGACAGCTACGGGGATATTCATCGGGCGACAGCTTCCGCGTTTGCTCAACGGCGAGGCACTTGATCCTTTTCTCGCCTCTGCTACGTCTGCGTCGACCGTGTTTCATCGGCTCTTCCTGCTTGAGCCAGAATGGAATCCGCATCCGCTTTTGTACTCGCCCATTCTTTATGCAGTTCTATATGCGCTTTGGCAGGCGTTGCCCACGGCGGTGGTTGTGGCCCAATTGCGGCCTGGGTTTGCGCCCGACCAACGGGAGGCCGTCGAGTGGTGCGCTTTTCTGACGCTGCTGATGTTCCTGTCGTCTCAGCCGGAGACCTATCACTTTGTCGCATTGATCGCAGCAGCCGTACCCACTTACGCCATTCTCAGACAATATTGGCCTCGGATAAGCTGGATGTTTCTTGGAATCTATGCGATCGCATGTAATGCGCGAAATATCTTCCCCCGCAGTTGGCTACCGCCAGTGTTGACCATCGTTTCGACGCCAAAGCTCTGGGCCGAACTCGCATTGATCGTCCTCTATCTTGTGCTTCTTTCCTTGCCCCCTTTTTCGGTCTCGGAACCGCTCACAATGACTAGCCGCACGCATGATCGAAAGTTAAGAGTTATCGCTGGTTTTGGCCTTCTCCTCGCGACTCTCTGGCTGGTGGGATTTGTGAGTTCATTGCGACATGTGAAATCAATGTCTCTCATGCCGACACGCAACATGATCGAGCCGGATAAAGCCTGGATGAGAGCTGAGCCGAGGTTCACTGATCAAGGGCTATATTATGTGGCGATGATGGAGACTGGCTATAAGGTAATGCACAATGGCGTTTCGGTATATGACGTCCCGGGAGAAGACCAATTGAGTTATGCTGTTGACGGCGAAGGTACGACACTTTGGATCGAGAGCGCAATGGATGCGGGACTCGTCATCAGGGAAGTCGTAGGCGGTCACGTTGTTTGTGAGGTCCTAAATGGGGAGTCGCCTACGCTATCCGAGGACGGGAACAGTCTTGCATTTATCCGCGAAGAGCGGGGACGTGGCAGCCTTTGGGTTGCAGACTCACGCAGCTGTGCAACATTGCAACAGCCCACGCGTGTTACGCCGCAAGACATGGACGTGCGCGCAGTCGGCGCC
>JBAWFY010000479.1:0-2164 GCA_049592335.1 Occallatibacter sp. | reverse complement strand
GTCGAGCACCGCGCCGGGTGGGATGCGACATTCAGTGCGCCGAAATCGGTTTCGCTGACCGCGCTTGTTGGCGGCGACAGCCGGGTTCGCGAGGCTCACAGCATGGCGGTCACGACCGCTCTCGGCGAATTGGAGCGGTACACGCAGGCGCGCCTAGGCGGCAACCGACCAGCCGAATCCACTGGCCAATTCATCGTCGCAAAATTCGAGCACGACACATCGCGGCCCGTCGATGGCTACGCCGCGCCGCAGCTTCACACGCACGCTGTCATCTTCAATGTCACTGAGCGCGCTGATGGAACTACGCGGGCGCTCCAGCCGCAGAGCCTCTTCGAGTCGCAGCAATTCGCCACTGCCGTCTATCAATCGGAGTTGACCTTCCGACTGCGTGAATTGGGCTACGAGATTGCGCCGGGCAGGAGCGGCGCGCCGGAGATCAAGGGATATTCGCAGGAGTATCTTGACGCTTCTAGCCAGCGCCAGAATCAGATACTCGCGCACATGCAGCAAAACGGTCTCTCTGGCTACGAGGCGGCAGAGATCGCCGCCCATGCCACACGCGACAAGAAGCAGATTCAGTCGCCCGCCGAGGTGCTCTCGGCGCACCGTAAGCTGGCCGCCGAGTTCGGAAATCAGCCGAATCAGGTTGTGGCCGCAGCGCGCGAGCGGGTCGAAAAGAAATCCGTCGAACGCGCTCCCGAGAAAGCGCAGAAGGCCGCGCAAGAAGCAGTGACCTTTGCTCGCGAACGCAGCTTTGAGCGCGAGGCTGTCACCGACGAGCGCGCCCTCTTCCGCGATGCCTTGCGGCGCGGAATGGGCGACACGACCTACGCCCAGGTTCGCGCGAGTGTTGAACAGCGTTTGGCCTCCGGCGAATTTCAACTTGTCGCCGCGACGAAGCACGGTACTGCGCGGCAGTTCACCACTGCGGAAACCATCCATGCTGAGAAGCAAATCCTGCGGCAGATGCGCCAGGGACAAGGCCGGGCCGACCAGATCATGCCTGTTCAGCAGGCCGTGGCGCATACCGCACAATATCCGATTCTCAATTCCTCGCAACGCTCTGCGGCGGAAGAGATTCTGACCTCGCGCGACAGAATCCAGGGCTTCCAAGGAAGCGCAGGCGTGGGAAAGACCACGGCGCTCAAAACCGTGCGCGAAGCCGCCGAACAGCGTGGAATGATTGTCGAAGGCTTCGCCCCGACCTCCCGCGCCGCGCATCAGCTCCGCGATGCGGGCATCAATGCCGATACGCTGCAAGGTTTCCTCGCCCGACATAAGCAGCCGACTCCAGATCGCCACCTATATATGGTGGATGAGTCCAGTCTCGCCAGCACCAAACAGGTGCGCGATTTTCTCGCCAAACTCGACCCCGGCGACCGAGTTCTCTTGATTGGCGACACGCGCCAGCATCAGGGCGTGGAGGCTGGAAAGCCCTTTGAGCAGTTGGTCGATGCCGGGATGAACACGGCGCGACTTGATCAGATTGTCCGCCAGAAAGACCCGGAGTTGCTTCGTGCAGTTGAGCACCTATCGCGCGGTGAAGTAGCCGAGGGCATCGCACTTCTTGAACAGCAGGGTCGTGTTACGGAGATTGCAGATCCCGAAAAGCGCATCGCCTCGATTGCCCGGAACTATGCCGACAATCCGGCCAACACCATCATCGTTTCTCCCGACAACGCTTCGCGGCGCGAGATCAATCAAGCTGTGCGTGTTGAGTTGCAGGAGCGCGGCATCGTCGAATCTGAGAACCACGCAATGCGCGTGCTTGCGCCGCGTTCCGATATGACCGGCGCTGATCGGGCATGGGCTGCACGCTATGAAGTTGGCGACGTGCTCCACTACCAGCGTGGCAGCAAGACCCTCGGCATCGAACAGCGCAGCTACGCGCGAGTGGTTTTGATTGATCCAAAATCGAATCTGCTAACCGTCGAGAAGCCGGACGGCCAGCAAGTCACCTACGATCCGGCCCGACTGCATGGCATCTCCGCTTACCGCGAGATCGAACGCGAATTTGCCGTAGGCGACCGGCTGCAATTCACCGCGCCCAATCGTGAACTGGGTGTCTCCAACCGCGATCTTGGCACCGTGCAGAAGATCGGCGAACACGGCGAAATGACCGTTCTCGTGGATGGAGGCAAGGACAGAACGGTCACCTTTGATC
>JBAWFY010000478.1:0-1767 GCA_049592335.1 Occallatibacter sp. | reverse complement strand
GTTTCCGGCCGTCCTCTTCGCGGCCGATTGCCTTCAGGCTGCTGACCATCCAGAAGCTGCATGCCAGAAACACCCCTTCTCCCGGGGGCAATCCGTCATTCACCCTTTCGGTATCGTACCGCTGCACGAACCCGTCCACCGTCAGCTCCCGCGCATAGTTCTCCTTGCGGGCAAGCCCCCGCTTCGTTTGAAGGCAAAATGGCCGCGATAAGTTGTAAGTTCTTGTGCTATCCCAGCCGCCGGTAGCGTGCAAGCCAATCGCTCCGGTTCTCGGCCAAAGGTTGTTTCTGCGGCGTTGGCAGCGTCTCACGGATCTTGGCCAGAAGATCGGCTGGATGGACCGGTTTCGTCAAACACTCGAACTCGTACCCACCCTTGCGCGTGTTGTGCAGCAGTTCCGAGGTATTTGCCGTTCCCGAAAACAGCAGCACTCTGCAATCCGGATACAAGCGGCGGAACTGGATCCCCAGTTCGATTCCTGTCATCCCGGGCATCTTGATATCCGAGATAAGCAGGTCCGGCGGGGTATTTTTCGCTGCGGAAGCCAGCGCCTCGCGTGGGTCGAAAAAGGGACTCGCAAGAAATCCTTCTCGATTCAGAATCATCGCCAGCGATTTGGCGATAACCTCTTCGTCATCCACGACGTAAACGATCTGTCCAATAGTCCGCATATAAAGCCCGCATTTCCCGCCGTGTGCGTACACCTCGACTTGGTAGCCGCCTGGCTATCGGGTTCTTAAGAAAAATCGCATACCCATTCCGGTCTATCCTGGGGCCCCGGTTAGGTTGCGCGTGCTCGATGTCGGATCTAATGTGCAGTTCGGGGAAAATCTAAATCAATATATCAACGGTTCAGCGCCGAGCCGGATACTTCGTACCGGTCGGAACCGGGGGATAAGACCAGTGCCGCTGACATCGACTCAGCTCCGTGCGCGAAGTTCGAGTGAAGTGGGGGTGGCCAGCTGCGGCACATGCCTTTTCCACTATTATGCCATGTTTTCCACAATGGAAGGCTCGCCGTCTGTCGCCTGCGGAACCGAGTAAGGTGACTTTTGGTGGGGAAACGTTAAAATGCGCTTCTCCCGGAATTCGCGTATGCTGTAGCTGCCATTTCTCTACGCGACCGTACCCTCCAGGGAGTTTGGCGGGTTCAGGTGCAGGCGACTCCCTGCAAGCGTATCCACGACGCGAAAGAGAATATGAACATTTCAACGTCGCGGCAGCCATTCCGCAACTGCCTTCTGACTTCGTTGCCTGAGCCTGAACTCAAGAGACTCCATTCTCGCCTTTCGCCTGTAATTCTCAAACGCAATCAGACGCTGCATCACCCGGGCGAACGCATTGAAACCATTTATTTCCTGGAACAAGGCGTCTGCTCGATCGTGGCCACCCCGAAAAACGGAGACACTGTGGAAGTGGGGCTCATCGGGCGGGATGGCTTTGTGGGTATCCCAGCTGTGCTGGGAACTGGCTACTCGCTCACCCGCAGTGTCATGCAGTTGGCTGGCTCCGGTTACTGCATCAAAGCTGGAATTTTAGAGGATCTTTGCTCTGAGCCCTCGTGCGAGCTGCGACGGCGCATGCTCCGGTCCGTTCACGGAATGCTGGTGCAAGCAGCGCAATCTGCCGCCTGCAATCGCGTTCATCGACTCGAAGGGCGGCTTTCCCGCTGGCTGTTGATGTGCCAAGACAGGATGCAGACGGATTCCTTCGCCATGACCCATGAGGCCCTTGCCACTGTGCTCGGTACCTGCCGTTCCACGGTCA
>JBAWFY010000477.1:0-2141 GCA_049592335.1 Occallatibacter sp. | reverse complement strand
ACAACTCCCTTGATCTCCTGCTTCCAGATGATGTGAGAACCGAATCCCTCATCGACCCCCTGGGCAAACAGCCGCACGGAGAGAATTACTAATACCGCAGCAAACCAAGACCTCTGTTTCACCGTTCGATACCCCGACGACTTGGATTATCTCACTGTTCTTGGGGCGCTTCAGTGATTGCCGGTGATACGACCGGAACGTGAGCACGGCTCAAGCGGAAAGATGTCCGGAGTATCTTGATGAAGGCTCCAGCGTTAATCTGACTCCTATCCAGTGATAGTCTGCTACCCATGAAGCTACCTCTCGCCGTCTGGCTTCTCTTCGCAACGACCCATGCAACGCTACCGCAGCGGAGCATTGATTGGTGTGCGCAGGACGGGGCCTATTTTTACGCCATGAACGATGATCCTGCCCAGCCTGTGCAGGTCGAGCGGGACGGAGTGGCAATCCGGATTGAGCACCCTGATTCCAAGAGCGCAGATGCTACAGTCAGTTTCTCGAAGGGGAACCACGCATTGGTTCAAAAGCAGAAGGATTTCGAAGCTGCGCAGGGTTGGCTGACGGTTTCACCGAGCGGAGCGTTTGCCACAACATGGAAAGTGAATGCCTCCAGCGCCGAAACGCAGCTTTTCCGCGTTACCTCTAACGACGGGATCATAGAGGACACGGAGCTGATTCCACGTGCAGAAAAAACATTCACGATGGACGCCAGACGCATCTGCAAAGCCCCTGGGTTAAATACGACGGCTATCAAGTGGATAGATGATGACCACCTGTTACTTGCGATCAATGCGTGGTCGTCAGGCTTCTGCTCTTCAAACTTCACCGAAGGATTCATTCTTTCGTTGTCGAAGCGAGAAATCGAAAAGAAGCTGTCGGAAAGGGAACTCATTAACTTGCCTGCCGTTTGCACCTGGAATATCGTTCCGGTTAAGCCGCAATGACGAACTGCCACTATTTACCCAACGCTCAGCCCCTGGGAAGCTTCCATGCCTATTGATTGCGGCTCGATTTTCTGTGCTGCTCCTTGCTCATGCTGGATCGCGGTCGGATGCGACACGTCGCGGCTCAGTTCGTATCCCAGCGCCTTCGCGTCGTTCGTGTACATCTGCACGTCGAACTGAGCGCGCGAAACCGACACATACGCCATGCGGCTGTTGACGAGTTCGCCGGGAGCCTGTTCCGTGTCCACGTGGATCAGCACGCGGTCTGCGGTCTGGCCCTGGCTGCTGTGGCTCGTCACCGCATAGCCGTAATCGAGATGCGGATGCTGTCTCGTGTTGAACTCGACCTCGCGCCCCGAGTCCGTGCGGAGTTTCAGATTGCCGTCGTTGTCGATCCGCTCGATGGTCGCCAATTCGCGATTAGCGAGCTTCTGTTCATGGTACGGGGCCGTGAGTTGCACGCGGTCGCCCTGCGCGAACTTGCGCTCGCTGTCTCGGTAGACCGTCACGCCCTGCAAACGGCGCGGATCATAGCTTAGTTCCTCGCCTCCGTGCCGCTTCACTGTGAGCGTGTTGCTTTCGCGGTTCACGCGCGACACCCGCGCATATTCTCCGGCCTCGATGCCGAGAGGCTTACTGCCCTTCGAGTAGCGCAGTACGTCACCGCGTTCGTAGTTCTGCGCGTGCTGGCGGTCTGCACCCGTTACGTCCTGGCGCGCGTAGAGCACGTGCACGCGCTGCTCGTCGTGCGATACCTTGCCCTCGCTCTGCATCGTGCGATGGATGGCGTCGTTGATCTCGCGGCGTGAGACATTGTCGGGCGACACAACCAATGTCCGCTCTGGCGAGCGCACGTACTCGCGGGCGATTTCTCTGATGCGCTCCTGCCGGTCGCCGATATCATGCACGCGGCCCTGGCTGTTGAGATTGCCGACGGCCTCGCGCACTTCGCCGCGCGCAAGCTGCTCCACGGCCTCTTTGAGCGCCGGGTCTTTCTGCCGGATGATCTCGTCGAGCCTTGCTGTGCGCATTCCCGCTTCCTGCAACTGCGCATAGGGCCGTCCTGCTTCGACCGCCTCATGCTGGCGCACGTCGCCCACGAACAGCACTCGGTCGTTTTCTTTCAGCCGCTCAACGAACGTGTGTAATTGCTTGGTACTCGCCATGCTCGATTCATCGACCACGTAAAGCCGTTTC
>JBAWFY010000476.1:0-6084 GCA_049592335.1 Occallatibacter sp. | reverse complement strand
GCCGATCCCTGGGGGCGGGATCGGCGCAAAACTCGCA
The DNA here is from genome assembly GCA_049592335.1 of Occallatibacter sp. GTDB lineage: Bacteria > Acidobacteriota > Terriglobia > Terriglobales > Acidobacteriaceae > Telmatobacter. The sequence goes on along the minus strand of JBAWFY010000476.1, from coordinate 6,047 downwards.
TGGAATGTGGAAAAGTAAGGGAGGAGGTGGAGGGTCGAATGCAACGCGAATCGGGTAGACGAAAAAAGAGGAGTTCCCAGGCTTCATGGAAACATGCTGCCTGGGAACTCCTTTCCCCAGATCTGCGTTGTTTCTGTAACCGATTCTGGGGGAACTAGTCATCTGGCACAAGAGTACTTAGGGTCTATGTCTAAAAGTAACCAGTTCTGTTGCTTAATTAGTAAACTTACGCCGCGAGATTCCCGAACTTCCCCGCTTCGCGCTTTCTTCGCCCGATACCAATAGGCTTAACGCCGAAGTCGAGAGCTTGACCCGGTTATCGACCCCAGCTTTGTGCATAAGCTTTGCCACATAGGCTTTTACCGTCCGCGTTTCGATGCCGAGCTGGCGAGCAATCTCCCGCGTGGACTGCGCGTTCATGATCAGCTTCAATACCTGTTCCTCGCGCGGGGTCAAACTTGGTTTGGGCGTTGCCGGGTCTGGCCGTGGCAACTCGAGCAGTCGATCGATGAGGCGCGAAAGTAAATGGCGAGGCGCCCAGATGGAACCGGAAGTAACCACTTCGATGGCTTTACGCACGGCATTGGTCCCAGAGGAGCGGCCCAGGTAGGCTCGGGCCCCAGCCACGATGGAGTTCATCACCAGCTCGTCGTTATCTTCCGGTCCGATAACGATCAGTCGTATCTGAGGCCGCGCGTTGCGCACGGCCCCCAGGAGCTCAAGGTTTCCCTGCGCGGAGTGCATATCCACAACCACGTATTCGATCTGTGCGGAGGCGATCAACTCCTCGACGGTGCCGATCACCGGGACCAGCTGCGCATGGCCAGGCTGAGCGGGAAGATCGAAGATGCTGGCCAGACCGGCGACGCGAAGGGGCTCGGCGGCCAGAATGCCAATGCGAATGGGACGAGGATGTGCAGGCCCGTGTGTCATTGCGACCCTCTTCAGGAGCGGCTATAGCGTCTTCGGAGACGGCGGAAACCACCGGCGCCAGGCGGATTTTTTCAGGAAAATCCCACCCGCACGGCTTCCAGAATCTCCGAAAGCGCCGTAAAAACCCTCCTCGGCGGGAGACCCATTCCGCGGCCGGAGAACCGACGATCTCGATTTGCATTTCTTTCGAACCCATTCGTGCTGGCTCGAGAGCGTATGTTCCGAGATGATTCCCGGGTTTTGTTAAAGACCCTAAAGCTTGGGGAGAACTATGCCTTGCTGCTTCTGGTACTTGCCCTTCCGGTCGGCGTAGCTGGTTTCGCACGGCTCGTCCGACTGAAAGAACAGGATCTGGCAAAGACCTTCGTTGGCGTAGATCTTTGCCGGCAGGGGAGTGGTGTTCGAGATCTCAAGCGTGGCGTATCCTTCCCATTCCGGCTCGAAGGGCGTCACATTCACGATAATCCCACAGCGCGCGTAGGTCGATTTTCCCACGCAGATCGTCAATACATCCCGGGGAATACGAAAATACTCAACGGAACGCGCCAGAGCAAATGAATTGGGTGGAACAATCACCGACTCCGCCTCGACCGAAGCGAACGACTTTTCGTCGAACGCCTTAGGATCGATGATGGCGTTATTCACGTTGGTAAAAATCTTAAACTCATTGGAGACGCGCAGGTCGTATCCATACGATGAGAGCCCGTAGGAGATGACCCCGCCGGCAACCTGATGTTCGTTGAACGGCTCAATCATGCGATGCTTTGCGGCCTGTTCTCTGATCCAGCGGTCGCTTTTGATCGACATGCGTCCCCTCGACCGGAACTTTCAACTGCCTCCGGTCCCGTTCCGTTGCCGACTGAAACTCGATAACCCATCTTACGCATGGCTTGTGGCATTGACAACTGAGAAATCATTCGGGCAGGATTCTTGGCTCCGGGGAAAAACGGGAGGCGGGAATGGCCGAAATCTGTGCGGCGCTTGTTTCCTAATGGCCCCAAAATCTGTACTATACCCATGTAGCGGTAAGATTGAGCTGGAACTTGAGTTCACGGCAAGCGAGGAGACTCCATTGATCAAGCAGGACATTGTTCATCACGTGGTCGAGCGCACGGGTCTGCCGCGCACGAAGGCAGAAGCGGCAGTGGACACGGTCTTCGAGGGCCTGAAGCAGGCGCTGGCGGCCGGCGAGCGCATTGAGCTGCGCGGCTTCGGCGTATTCAGCGTGCGCGCGCGCAAAACCGGCATCGGCCGCAATCCGCGTACCGGGACTGAGGTCAACATCGCCCCCGGCAAAGCTGTGCGCTTCAAGCCGGGCAAAGAACTCCACGCCCTGCAACCGGGCGAATCCAGCAGCTAGCTCGGCGGAGCGTGCGAGAAGCCGTCGCCGAAGCGGCCAGAGTGGGCCGCCGACTGGCAGGATGTGTGCGTTCTATCCCTTCCCGCCTTACTTAAGAGATGTTTCCGCGCTACCTCTACAGCGCCAACGGCCACCGCGTGGCCAAGGGCACCATTGCAAGCTGGACCTGCGATCCCTCGTCGAACGGATTGACCACCGCGAAGAATGAGACCGACTACATTCTTGGCCCCGGCGGCGAACAGGTCACGGAGGTGGCCGAGGACGCGAACGGCACCATGAACTGGCAGCGCACCTATGTCAATGCAGCCAGCGGGCTCATCGCTACCTACGAATCGGTGCCCAACCCGCTATACAATCCGGCGCAGTACAACCCCGCGAATCCCACCGTCGATCCGCCCACCATCGCTATGCCCTCCTTTCGGCTCACGGACTGGCTGGGCACCATGCGCGCCACCACGGATGCTTCGGGCGTCCTGCAGGGCACATGCACCGGCCTGCCCTTCGGTGACGGCGTAGCCTGCAATGGCGACATCCCCGACCCGCACCACTTCACCGGCAAAGAACGGGACACAGAGACTGGAAATGACTTTTTCAATGCACGTTACTTCGGAAGTCTGACAGGCCGTTTCCTTACGCCCGATCCCTTGCCATGGATTCACTGGCAGCGCGGAAACAAAGACGACCAAGGCAAATTCGCTGCGTATATCGCGAATCCACAGAACTTCAACATGTACGCCTACGTGAACAACAACCCGTTGAACAAGACCGATCCCACCGGGATGAATCCGTGCGGCACAAGTGGGGACGAAGGCTGCAATGTGACCGTGACTTTCAGAAGCCGCTCTAAAGATGCCAACGGGAATTATAACGACTCGTTCACGGGGATGAAGGGGCAAGAAGATTACAATGCCACAGTGACAATTTCCGCGACCAGCAAGGATGGAACTACAAGGACAACCACGTTTCTAGCGCGAACGATTCCTTCGGATCCGAGTAGCGCAGCTACCATTAAAGACGGGACCTACCAAGGAACTTTGAGCTTCCACGCCGGTCACCCCGCAATCAGCTTGAACTCGGGTGGCCAGGTGCCCACGGTGGCTCCGAATCCGTCTTCGGGGCCGAATCATGGAAAGGGATATGCCACGGGGATCTATGGACCACATATCGGCGGTTACGATCCATCAAAGGTAGCTCCACAAGGGCCTATCTTCGATTCGCACAACAAACCATGGTCAACTGGATGCTCTCTAGTCGATCGCGATCAGTACGGCTATTTCGAGGTTGCGGCAGGATTGCGCTCGCTACCTGGATCGCCAGCGCAGCAGAATTTCACTGTCGTTTATGACACAGATGAAAACCGGTGAGGACCCGGGTAATATGAGATGCGGCATCGTTGCTGTTGTTCTTACGTGTTTTGTTTCTGCGGCCACAGGTCAAACTTCCGGACCGAAGCCTGCGGCCGCGTTTAGCTCAGGAAACTCGATAGTTTTGGTTTCGAAGGCGGGGGAAACAATCTCCACCATCAAGCTGCCGGTCGGAGTTGGAGAGTTTTCATTTTCGCCGGATCTCAAGGAACTTGCAGTAGTTGTGCCGCATCATGACAAATCTGGCGGGAAAATGTACCTCTACTCCCTAGAGTCGAGACGACTTCAACCTATACCTGCGCAATCTGTGTCGCCGGGGTCCGCCAAGTCAGAAGTCTATTCGGAGCCTCAGTTTTCTTCGGATGGAACGAAGCTGTTCTTTAACACCCATCCTCAAGCGGAAGGCGACCTTTACGAGACCTCCGGACCGATAGCCGAGCTTGACCTCAAATCATTGCGCGCCAGAGCCTTCCAATGGAGCAGTGGACTCGTCACGGACGGCTTTTTGTCGAGCCCAAATGGGCGCGAGTTTCTCCTCTGGGATGAAGAGAAGGTCATCGAGCCGAACGGAACAACCCTATTCGACCTCCGCGACTTTTCACTTGATGCGGCGTTTAAATGGGCGCTCGATGTGGCCTGGATCGGAAATAGCTGTATTCTTTACCAAGCTGGCAAGTCGCCCAATTCCCGGGTCAAGGGCGAGATATCATATTTTGTACTCCAGTTGAAGAGTCTCAAGAGCTTTAGCGCCCCGAAGATCATTGGTCTTTCTGATAAGGAACTAGCCGGAGTCGTCTCATACAGATATCCCTACGCGGTCGTCAAAAGCACAACGGACTCAGTTGCGAATCAGCGACCAGAGTATTTTCTGATTTCGCCGGATGGGACGCGTACAAAACTGACACTCGGGGATGCCACTGTGGCCCGAGTGCTCCCCAGCGATCTTTCGGACGACTTGCCAACAGCGTGTAGGTGAGTAACCGGGATGATCGGATAACAGTGTCGGCTCCCGAGCCACCGGGTAGACTTGGTTTGCTCAACGAACCAATGCTACGAGGAAAGGAGCCGAGCACATGAAGGTTGAGGGTTGGCCCAGGCCTGAGGGGATTGAGTTCAACCACAGAAAACTGGGTGCCCCAGGTCTCGCTTTTGAGACTTGGAACGATCAGCTCAAACGTCCGGTTCTTTGTAACAAAGAAACCCAGGCAGGCGATTTCCGCGGCGAATCGCAGTCCATTGCGACTCGACTTCTACCGTTCCCAATGCTCCCGTGGCATATTGGCGAAAGCTGGACCGGCCCATCTTCTCGCATTGCAACCAATTCACGCAAGACCGGCTTCCACTCCAGCGCCCAAAATTCGGCAGGTGGCCCACTCATTGATCCGAGGAGCAAAACTCTTCAGATGGCGGTGGCCCAGTAATGAAATAACCAAGAGCGTGAGTGCCCATTCATCCACGGTTTCGTCGTGGATGAATGGGAGGCCACGAACACCAGCGGCACGGGCCTGTTCACCCGTTCAGCGCAGCTTTTGCCGCGATGAGCGTGGCAGGATCGCGTTCTAGCATTTTCGGAAATGTTGTAGACCGAGGCCGCAGCAACTGCGGGGATTTTTCTTCAAGAAAAATCCGCATTCACGGCTCTCAAGAGTTCACAGCTTTGACGGGTTCATGCCGAGCGGCTTCCAGTGGTTCCGCTAAGCATCGTGCTTTCCCATCCAGGCCGCCAAAAACCGGGCCTGTGCGGGGCACTGAGAGTGATGCGATTACCGAAGCCCCAGAACTTTGAGCGGCTCCTCATTCAACTCCCGGGCACTTCCTGTAACCCGGCGGCAAACTGTCAAAGTACAATCTGTCTCACTCGAGGGGTGCACCTCAACAGAAAGTCAACCCAATTCCGTTAAACTCCCGTCCCATCCCATTCAACCCATAGCCTTTATTTCCCCGCCTGAATTGCCGGTTCATTCCGCCAAATCAGTATCCTTATGTCAGGAGCATTGCGGAAGCCACAGCAGCGGGCAAACGGCTCCGGTGCCTTTGTTTTTCTAATCCCTAATCCCTGCTCCATAGTCCCTGTTTTTCTCCTGTGCAACTGTGCTGCTCGCAAGTCGCTGCCCTGCAACCGCCTGCAGACAAATTGGCGTACTGGCACAGAAACTGTGCAACTGTGCTCGCTCTCTGTCGTACCCGGGCAGGGATGAGTTACCTGATTGAATGTAAGGGGGATGAAGCAGGAAAGTTAGGGGGAGTTGATTTGTTACTTTGTTGGTACGGACCGGGGACATAGCTGACATTTTGAACGGGGGACATACCTGACACTGCCGAACAGGGTCGTGGTGGCGGTACAACGTCGTCATGGCCTGGAAAACGAGCAGTGCGATGGACGAGAAGTT
>JBAWFY010000475.1:0-10999 GCA_049592335.1 Occallatibacter sp. | reverse complement strand
CACTCACACTGTTCCCTCGTCCCTGTCCCCTGCTATCCTCGGCATTGGTGCCTGTCGACGTCGTTCCCATCTTTCAGGAAGAGTATCGCGCGCTTCGCCCACGTGCGCCGATGCCGTCCATCCAGGTGCGCTTCCGGCGTTTCACTTCGCTCAATACCACCATCCGCCTGCGCGAGGGCGCGATCTTCGCCAGCCTCTCCGATCTGCTTGAAGGCGCGCCGGAATCCGTCCTGCACTCGATCGCGCACATCCTGCTCGGCAAGCTCTATCGCAAGCCCATCGACCGGGCGCACAACCTGCGCTACAAGCGTTTCGCTTCTTCGGCCGCGGTCCTGCGCCAAACTGAACTGATCCGCACCGCGCGCGGCGTCAAGCGCTACTTCGGGCCCGAGGGCCGCTACTTCCATCTCGAAGAGGTCTTCGACGCGCTCAACCTGCGCTTCTTCGGCGGCCTGCTCGGCCGTCCCGATCTCACCTGGAGCGAGCACCACGCCAAGCGTTCGCTCGGTCACTACGACGCCGCGCACAACACCATCGTGGTCAGCCGTGTCTTCGACCGCCCTTCGAGCCCGCGTTACGCCATCGAATACCTTCTCTACCACGAGATGCTGCACCTCAAGCACCCCGTGCGCATGCGCGGCCTGCGGCGCTGCGTCCACTCACGCGAGTTCAAAGCCGAAGAAGCCCGCTTTCCACAACTCGCCGAAGCCCTCGCCTTTATCAAGCGCCTCTAGTCGCTCTGCGGTATCCTAACCTCTTATCGAATATCCACATCGAGGAACAATAGGATGACTCAGAATCCCCGCCTCGTCCTCACCGAGCGCTTCACCGAAGCCGTCGAATATGCGCGAAAGCTCCACACCGAGTACCGCAAAGGTACCGACATTCCTTACATGGCGCATCTGCTCGGTGTAGCCGCGCTGGTGATGGGCGAAGCCGGCGGCCGCGTCCCTGTCAGCGAAGACATGATCGTCGCTGCCCTGTTGCACGACGCCGTCGAGGACCACGGCGGGATGCCGCGCCTCCGCGAGGTGGAAGAACGCTTCGGGTCCGAAGTCTCTCGTATGGTCGAAGGCCTCTCCGACACCTTCGCAGAGAATCAGGACAAGAAAGAAGCATGGGAGGACCGCAAGAAAAATTACCTTGCCCGGCTGCGTGACGAGCCGGACGACACCCTGCTCATCTCCGCCGCCGACAAGCTCTACAACGCAAAAGCAATTCTCGACGATTTCAAAGAGATCGGCCCGAAGGTTTTTGAACGCTTCAAGCGCGGCGCGGGCCAACAGTTATGGTACTTCGATGAGCTGCTGAAGGTTTTTCGCGCACATCCGCCGAACCGCATCGTGAACGAACTGGAGTGCGTAGTCCACGAGCTTCATGCGCTTGTTTCAGACGGATCGCAACACTCGCGATCGGGCGAATAGGCATTGATATAACATGCGCGAACGGGATCCCTCGGTCAAGCGTCTAGTTTGCAGAACCTGCTGATTCGCTTTCTTTTGCGGCAGGTCAAAGTCTAATCAAGCAGCACCTTTCCCCCTTCTTCCCGTCGAGATTGACATCATGATCTTTTGGCTGAAAGCCCCTGCTCTCGCTGTTTTTTTTGCCGCCTTGGCTCTGCCCGTACGAGCTGCGGCGCAAACCGCCACATTGCACGGAGAGGTTCAAGATCCCAGCGGGGCCGTCGTGCCGGCAGCTGGCCTCTCGCTCACGCGCGTTGGCAAAACCCAGATCACGAAATCTTCCGCCGACGGCCAATATACCTTCCATGATCTCGTGCCCGGTTCTTACACCCTCACCGTCACCGCGAAGGGTTTTGCGCCGCTCACTGTCCCCAACATATCCCTGGCAGGCGGCGAGGCAAAGCAATTCAACGCCCACCTCTCCATCGCTGTGGCGCAACAGGAAGTCACCATCACCGGCCAAAATCAAGGCGTCAGCATTAATCCAGAGAACAATGCCGGCGCAACCATTCTGAAAGGCAGCGCCATCGACGCGCTCTCCGATGACCCCACTGAGCTCCAAAACGAACTGCAAGCGCTCGCCGGACCGGCTGCCGGCCCCAACGGTGGCCAAATCTATATCGACGGCTTCGAGGGCGGGCAGATTCCGCCCAAAGCCGACATCCTCGAAATCCGCGTGAATCAGAATCCCTTCTCCGCCGAGTTCGATCGCATGGGCTATGGCCGCATCGAAATCATCACCAAGCCCGGCAGTAAAACATTTCACGGCAGCATTGCCGGTTACGGAACCGACTCCGCGCTCGACAGCGCCAATCCGTTCGTCACAGGAAAGCCCAGTTATTATGAGTATTTCTATTGGGTAGGCATTAGCGGGCCGATCTCGAAAACGGCTACCTACTACTTCAGCGGCCAAAACTTGACCCGCCACAACCAGGCAATCGTCGACGCTGTGGATCCATCAACACTGACCAGCTTCAGTCAATCTTTCCCGGCGCCCATAAACTACTGCAACCTCACCCCGCGCGTCGACTTTCAGATCACGAAAAACAACTTCATGAGCATTCGCGACCAGTACGCGCGCTATTCCTCGCACGGTCAAGCCGTCGGTGCGCTGATTCTTCCTGAACAGGCCACGGGCGGCGTGAACTGGAGCAACCAAGTGCAAATCGCCGACACCTGGGTCCTCGGCCCCAAACTTCTTATGGAGCCAAGCTTTCTCTGGCGTCGCATCAGCAACAGCGCGACGTCCGGCTTCGCCACGCCATCCGTCACTGTGCAGGGGGCGTTTACCACGGGCGGCAATGGTATAGGCACGCTCCACGATCATCAGGACGTTTTCATGTTGCAGGACTACGTCACCGCGACCGCCGGCTCGCACACTCTGCGCTTTGGCGGGCGTGCACGCGCCTACCGTGACGCCAACTTCTCTACAGCAGGCAGCAACGGAAGTTATTACTTCGCTAACACGGCGCAGTATCAGGCCTCTCAACCTTCCCTCTACACCGCCTCTGTCATTGAGAATCCCCTCGCGCGGGTTCTCCTCTTTGATGGCGCGCTCTTCATGCAGGACGATTGGCGCATCAACCCCAGCTTCCTTCTCGGCCTCGGCATGCGCTACGAGGGCCAGAATTATATCCATGACCATGCGGATTGGGCACCGCGCGTCAACTTCGCGTGGGCGCTCGGTCATCCGGGCATGAACCAGCAGCGTAAAACCGTCGTCCGAGCCGGTTACGGCTGGTTCTTCAATCGATTCACTCAGTCCACAGCTTTCAGCTCCGGTGTCATGCCCTACATCATCACGGCCATTCACGACAACCGCATCAACCAGCAGAGTTACACCATCATGAATCCCGGCTTCTTCAATCCCAATGCCGCGGAACCGCCCTCCGTGCTCACGTCGTCCACCGCATCCGTCCCCACCTACCATTCCCTGGATCCGCATTTCCATGCCGCGCTAGACATGCAGGGCGGTATCGGCGTCGATCGCCAGATTGCCAAGCACATCACCGGCAACCTCACCTATCTCTACACGCAAGGCGTCCATCAATACATGTCGAACAACGTCACTGCACCTACCTTCGAAAATTCCAACTACACCATCACCAGCCCCACGCCCTCGATTTACGACTACGAGTTTCAGTCTGGGGGCTTCTACCGGCAAAATCAACTCATCCTCTCCTCCGCCGTCCAGATGAAAAAGCTCACCCTGAGCGGCAACTACGTCCTCAATGAAGCCAAAAGCGACACCCAGGGCATCAACTCGTTTCCTTCCGTCGCGCAGGATCCGGGACTTGACTATGGCCGTGCCACCTTTGGCATTCGTCATCGTGTCTCGCTGATCGAGAGCTATACCGCACCCCACGGAGTCGTCATCGCTGCAGTCCTCGCTGCGCAATCCGGCACGCCCTACAACATCACCATTGGCGAGGACCTCACCGGAAATAACCAATTCAACGCTCGTCCCACCTACGGAACCTGCGGCGATACGGATGTAGTTACCACGCAATACGGCTGCCTCGACACCGATCCTGTTGGCAAGGAGGAACCGATGATTCCCTATGGAGTTGGGTTGGGACCTTCGAATGCAATCGTTCATGCCCGCGTCAGCAAAGCCTTTGGCATTGGTCCAAAAATCAAAACCGAAACGGGAGGGCAAACCTTCACATCGGGCGGAAATGTGAGCAACCGCGGCATCGGTGGCGGAGGCCCTGCCATCCGTGTCGATGCCGCCACGCCCCGCCGCTACAACCTCACGTTCGTCGTAGGCGCAGACAATCTATTCAATATTGTGAACTTGGGCACGCCGAACGGCGTCCTGCTCTCGCCGCTCTTTAACCAAACTCAGTCTCTCGCCGGCGGTCAATTCGGCAACTCTACTCCTGGAACCCGATCTCTTTTCTTTCAGACGAACTTTTCCTTCTAGTTTGCTGAGGGATTTAGTGTTCTTATGCTTGCTTTTGGCTATTGTCTGTTCTTTGTATCTCCAACCCCCCAGTCAAACTGCTCACCTTCGCTACTTCGTGGCTCTTGCACCACGCCTCAAGCCCCTTGGCAAGGCGTTCCGTCGCGCGCGGATCGGCGTAACTTGCCGTCCCAACTTGAATTGCCGTCGCGCCCGCCAGCATGAACTCAACTGCGTCCGCCGGCGTCACAATGCCGCCCATTCCAATCACCGGAATCTTGACGGCCTTCGATGCCTCCCAAACCAGGCGCAGAGCAATAGGCTTGATCGCCGGTCCTGACAATCCTCCGGTGATGTTCGTCAATCGTGGCGTGCGCGTTTCGGCATCGATCGCCATCGCCAGATACGTATTCGCCACGCTGAGAGCGTCGGCGCCTGTGTCAGCGGCCACGCGCGCAAGTTGCGTAATCGAGGTCACATTGGGCGTCAATTTCACAATCATCGGCCGTTTTGCGGCCGCCTTGGCGCGGCTCAACAGATACTCAAGCTCTCCCGCGTCCGCGCCAAACAACATTCCGCCCGCATGGACGTTGGGGCACGACACGTTCAATTCATACGCCGCAATGCCCTCCGCATCGTTCAGCCGCTCGATCACACCGACGTACTCGGCCACCGTGTAGCCGAAGACATTCACAATCACTTTGCAATTCGGATAACGCTTAAGGGGTGGAAGCTTATGCGCGATGAAATCCGCGACTCCTACATTCTGCAGCCCGATCGCATTCAACATGCCGGCTGCCGTCTGCACGATGCGCGGCGAAGCGTGGCCCGCCATCGGCTCCAGCGAGATGCCCTTGGTGACAATCGCTCCCAACTGCTCGAGCGCAACAATCTCTTCAAACTCGATCCCGTAGCAAAACGTTCCGCTGGCGGCAATCACCGGATTCTTGAGCTCCAGTCCAGCCACCGTCACTCGCATCTCGGGTGTCACGTGTCGCCTTTCTTCCCTTCCCGGTCGCAGCGATGCCGTCTTACCAGCGCGAATTAGATTTGCAGCAGACCTTTGTTCATCATACCGCCAGCGCAGCTTCGGCTGGTTCTCCCCTTCGCCAAACGCACGAAGGCCCTCCGGCGCAAGCCGGAGGGCCTTCGTTTCAAAGCTAATGGCTAGAAGCTGCTTTTAGGCCGTTACCGCCTCGCTCGCCTCCACCTTCACCGGGGTCAACCACCCAAACCGGTCCGGCTTCAGTCCATTGGCGATGCCAAAGAACTCGTCGCCGATCTTCTTCGTGATCTCGCCAGGTTTTCCGTCAGCAACCACCACACGATCGATGGAGCGAATCGGCTGCACCTCCGCTGCCGTACCGGTAAAGAAAACTTCATCCGCGATATACAACAACTCGCGCGGAATCGGCTGTTCGTGCACCGTCATCCCCAGATGCCGCGCAATGGTCAGCACGCTGTCGCGCGTAATCCCCGACAGCGCCGAATTCGCCAGCGGCGGAGTAAACAGCACGCCGTTGCGAACGATGAAGATGTTCTCGCCCGATCCCTCGCTCACCAACCCGTTCACGTCCAGCGCAATGCCCTCCTGGTAACCGTTGACTTCGGCCTCCATGCGGATCAGCTGCGAGTTCATGTAATTCGCGCCCGCCTTGGCCAGCGCGGGCATGGTGTTCGGGGCCAAACGGTTCCAGCTCGAGACGCACACATCCGCTCCGCCGTGTCCGGCAATGTACTTGCCCCACGGATAGTTAGCGATGTAAACCTCTACCGGCGATCCCTTGGGGCTCACGCCCATCTCGCCGTAGCCGCGCAGAGCAATCGGCCGGATGTAGCATGGCGCCACGCCGTTGGCTTCAATCAATTCCACCACACCCGCGCACAGCTCCTCCAGCGTGAACGGAACCTCCATGCGATAGATCTTGGCCGAGTCCAGCAGCCGCTGCATGTGCTCGGGCAGCCGGAAGACCGCCGAACCATGCGGCTGTCCATAGCAGCGGACCCCCTCGAAGACGCTCGAGCCGTAGTGGACTACGTGGCTCATCACGTGGATCGTCGCCTGCTCCCAGGGAATCAGGTTGCCGTTATGCCAGATCTTCGCAGTGGTTTGGATGGGCATCGCTGTTCGGGTACTCCTTTGTGCGCGGAACGCGCGCTTCCTTCAAGGTTGTCACGGTTCGCCATCGGCTGGCAAGCGACGAGCCTTGGCCCCTCCGTCCCTCGTTTCCTGTCCTTCTCGCTCCCTTGCTCCCTTATTCCTTGGCTCCCTGTTTTTAAAGCGCCGCAATTACCAGCACCGTAGCGTCATCGTGAAACTGCGCCTGGCAGAAATCCGTCACGCGTTTCAGCAATCTGCTGTTCAACTCCTTTGCCGAAAGCGCGCCATTGGCCTTCACGAACTCCGCAATCCCCGTCTCTTCGAACTCCTGCCCGCTCGCGTCCATCGCTTCCGTAATCCCATCGGTAAAAAGCAGCAGCCGGTCCCCCTTCTCCAGGCTGATCGTCGCATCTTCGTATTCCCACGACGGAAACACACCCAGCACCGCCCCTCCGCCGCTCACAGTCCTTGCATCGCCATTCGAAAACACGATCGGCGGAAGATGCCCCGCATTCGAGTACCGGAAGGTTCGCGTCTCCGCATCCAGAACCCCGTACAGAAACGTCACGAACTTGCCCGTCGCCACGTTTCCGTGCAACAGAGCGTTCACCTTGCGGCACATTTCGGCGGGGCTCCCGGAGCTGCCGGCAAACGCCCGCACCGCCGCCTGCACGTTGGCCATCAGCAGCGCCGCCGACACTCCCTTCCCGGCCACGTCCGCAATGCAGATGCCCAGCCGCTGGCCATCGAGCCGCAGCACGTCGTAGTAGTCCCCGCTCACTGTGAGCGCTGGCTGCCATTGCCCGGCCACTTCGAACCCGGCAAGCTGGGGAATCTCCTTGGGCAGCAGCGACGACTGGATCTCCCGGGCGCGCTCCAGCTCCTGTTCCTGCATCGCAATCTGCGCCGTACGCCGTTCAACGGTCTGTTCCAGCTCCACGTTGCGCCGCTCCAGCCGCTCCCTTGTCCGTCCGCTCACGAAGAAGAAAATCCCGAAGACCAGCGTCGCCACGGCCGGGAACTTCCATGCCATCAGCAGCGCGGTAAGCGTCACCGCCCCACGCAGCGCCACCAGCCACACCATCACAGTGGTCAACAGGTAGACCGGAACCGTTACCACCAACAGGACCGGCAGGAAGATCAGCAAATCGTATGGAAAGACCCGTTTCTCGTAGAGCGGCTCAAACCACGGCAGAATCATCGCGGTCAGGTTCCCGATACACAGCGTGTAAGCCAGGACCGTCACTAAATGGGCCGCCTGGCCCTGGGCCCAGAACACGGCCCATAGAATCGCCGCGATGGCGACGTAGACCATCTCCTGACGCAACAGCCGAACCAGCTTCTCCCTGTTCACGCGCACTCGCTTCCGTTGTCCATTGCTCAAAAAGTTATCACGCCCAACAGTCATCCCGTTTTCGCGGCCTCAGGCCCCCGCTTCCCACCGGGGTCCAATAGGCGGATACTTTCTGTATGACTGCTCCGGCCCAACCCGTCCCAACCGGCCCCGACGCACTCCGCATCATGCCCGGGCCGCGCATGAAGGCCGCACTCGTCTTAGCCGTCCTCGCCGACATCGTACAGTGGATTGTCCTCCCGCTTTCGCTCGAAGGAGCGGCCTTTCCCGGCGATGACATCGTCGATCTTGGCATGGCTGGCATTCTCACCTGGCTTCTCGGCTGGCACTGGGAGTTCCTGCCCTCCTTCGCCGGCAAGCTCCTCCCCGGCGTCGACCTCGTCCCCCTCTGGACCCTCGCCGTCGCCAACGTCTACCGCAAATCCCGCCCCCGCCCCTCCGCAAACAGCTAGCGCAGATTGCAAAGGGACGTTAGCCCCCAGCCGAAATCCTTTTACGAAACTGAGACATCACTCCAGCCACCAAACCTGTACATCCGCCCACCCCGGTGCTAGACTCCCCCTCAGGAGGATCGATTATGCGGCAAACGATCCTGCTCAGCTTGTTTGCGTTTCTGGTTTTGGGCACAGCGCACCAGGCCACTGCCCAGCACCATGGCGGTTCCGGAAACAGCGTCTCCCGCGGCGGCCACGAATTCCACGGCAACCGCAGCGGGCGGGAGTTCAACCGCAACCGCGGTGCATCGCCCTACGGATACGGCTACGGAATCGTGCCGCCTTACGACTCCGGCTACGCCCCCGACGACTACGACAACTTCGCCTACCAGCCTCAGCCGCCGCTCGACTACGATCAGCAGCCTTCGCAGCCCGTTCAGCCTGCGCAGCCTGTCGCCTCGCAGACCGCGCATCCTGTCATCAAAGAATACACATGGCCAGCCCCAGGCAAAGCCGCGCCCTCCCCTTCCCCCACAACCGACGACTCCGAGCCCCTGGCCTTCGCCATCGTCCTCAAAAACGGCTCAACCCTTTCCGCCACCATGGTTCTCGCCTCTGACCGCGGCCTCCAGTATGTCGACTCCGACGGCAAGCTCCGCCGCATCTCCATCAGCGAGGTCGACCGCGCAGCCACTCTCAAGCTGGACCGCGCCAGAAACCTGAACCTCCATCTCCCCGCCGCCGACTAAACCCCAGCCCGCCAACAATCGGCTGTCTTCCGCGGTTTGTTATGACGCGGTGGATGGCGAGAGCACAGTTGCACAGTTTCTGTGCCAGTACGCCAATTTGTCTGCAGGTTATTGCGTCGCATCGACTTGCGGGCAGCACAGTTGCACAGCGGAAAATCAGGGACTAGGGAATAGGGACTAGAAAACGGAGACCAGAGATCAGGGGTCAGGGATTAGAGGGCCCCCGGACCCGTTCGCCGCAGTACTCCTGGCTTCTGCAAGGCTCCTGAGATAAGGATAACGATTTGGCGGAATGAATCGGCAATTTGGGCGGAGAAATAAAGGCTATAGGTTGAATGGGTTGGGACAGGGGTTCAACGGGATAGGGTTGACTTGCTGTGGGCGAACGCTTTGATCTCCACTTGCTGAAAGCGGGAATTGGAGCTGCAAACCATCCCCTGCTGAATTCTCCAGTCCGGGAGTTTTTCCGTTAGCCCCAGACGAGATTACGGCCTATGACGAGTTCCCGCATGGTCGTGTGATGCGTGTTCATCATGGAGATAAGCCGGGTAGAAAATCCGTGACGGGCTGCCATCTGGATCACCTCATCGTCGTTGTCGTAGGTCATCAGGACTTCGCCCTCTATCTTCCCAGCCTGCCTAAATAATTCTTCGTGGTCCAATTCGTTGTGTGTATAGAGGCGTTTCCCGGCCCGTTTTCCCACCTTTCCAGCCGTGTATGGGGGGTCGATGAAAAAGGCCGCTGTCTTCTGCGGCGCATATTTTTCAATGACCGCAATGCCGTCGCCATGGACGAAAGTGATTTTTTCGCGAACACGTTGGATGTTCCTGATGCGTTTGGCTAGGGTTTGAGCGTACCAGCGGGACTCAGGGCCTGTTCATTTTTTCTGATAGCCAACTCTCATTTCTCCGGAGGGAGCAGGGGCCTTTCAGGCCCCTGAAGGCTGCAGATCAATTTGGGCCTTTAGGCCCGGGTCTTATTCCCCGCTTCTTGATCGACCCTTTAGGTGGAGGGGCATGGGATCTAGTGTGGCTCGTGAAGCGGAGCTAAAGGGATAGGCTTGCGGTGTCGAGACAAGTCCGCGCCGAACTGGGTTTTCCTCGATATAGCGCACGCAACTCACGAACTTCTCTTCGCTCATGATCTGGCTCTCATTAAAGCTACGCATCCACACGTCGCGCTTGCTTTTGAGGCGAAATGAAAAGCCGCCCTTGATGAACTGCATGGCCTTCTCAAGCGAAACGTCTGGAGCGGGCGTGATCAGAGCGTGGAAGTGGTCAGGCATGATGACGAACGCATGCAAGAGAAATTTTTTCTGGCTGCGATAGTTGAGGATAGTCCGATCAAGCAACTCCGCCGTGACCGCAACCTGAAAAAGATTGCGGCGCTGCGCAGTCACGGCGGTTACCAAATAGGTCCGGGTTTCTTGTGGCGCGAATCGCACCCGGAAAGAATAAACGAAAGGCCCGTGGCTAAAGCCGCTCCTCTTGCAAGTCTGTATTCAGGGGCCTGAAGGCCCGTGCTCCCTCCGCCGGGAATGTCCCCTTCCGCCCAACTTTCTTTCCGCCGTTTGCCGATCATTTCTCCTCTCCGGCGCACAATAGTGACAAGGAAGACGGTGACATCCGGACGATCCGGCCGAACTACCCCGGGCAAACGGGAGCAGTCCATCATCCTGAAAATTTGCGGGCAAACTAGCGAAGCAGGCGTGCGGGCGGCCTAAAAGACGTAGCTAAGTCTTGCATTATCTAGATGATGACTCGCAAGTATTTGAAAAAAGAGATCTTATCGATTTCAGAACTATCCAAACCGATGAAAACAAAGATGATCCTTGAGAAATGGGGGGGAGGGGGCACCCCCTTATCATGGTACGGACCGGGGACATAGCTGACATTTTGAACGGGGGACATACCTGACACTGCCGAACAGGGTCGTGGTGGCGGTACAACGTCGTCATGGCCTGGAAAACGAGCAGTGCGATGGACGAGAAGTT
>JBAWFY010000474.1:0-5123 GCA_049592335.1 Occallatibacter sp. | reverse complement strand
ACCGGTAACAGGAAACAGCCGCCAGGAGCAGCAAACGGCGAGCCGCGCTCATCTAACCGCTCAAGTTTGGAACCCGGACCCGTGGGATCGCAGTTTGCTTTCTTGTTTCCTCGTTCTCTTGTTCCCTCGTTCCCTGGTTCCCCTTAGTCCCTGTTACCTGTCTCTTGCCATTTCACCCCGAATGGGGCTAACGTTTGCCTAACAGCGTTTGCGGGACGGCGTTCGAACCCATGGGAGGTACCCCATGAAGCGGCGTTTTCAACCAATAGGCTCCACTGCGACCCCGGTTACTGCGGGTCAGGTTATTGCGAGAAGGCTCGCGATTCCCCGCCTTTTCCCGTTCCTCCTCGCCGCATCCGCGCTGGCCTTTTTGTTCGCCGCGCCGAATTCCGCCCAGGTGATCACCGTCGATACCAGTGGCAAAGGTCCGGTCGCCCCCTCCGGCCCGGTAGATCGCCGCTACGCGCAAATCCAGCCCACGCACATCCAGCTCAGCAAAACCCCCCTCGATGTCAAAACCCGCCTCGAACTCGAGCGTGCGCTGCAAGCCGAGCAGGGCTTCGCCAATCGCCCGTTTCCCCGCGGCCACAAAGGGCTTACCCTCCAGGCCAACGGCAAGCTTGAGCCCGTCGGCACGGCCTACCTCAATATGGTCATCAGCGAAGGCATCTCGGCCAAGCCCGGTTCGCGCGTCGTCGTCACCGACATCCGATTCGACCATTCCAAAATCATCTTCGATCTCGACGGCGGGCCCGACGCCAAGCATCGTTTCCTCAGTCATCTTCAAGTCAACCTCGGCGACCCGGGGATGGAGGATACCGGTCTCGATCCCAGTCTCGCCAACCCCAACGGCGAACCGGCCGGCGCCCGCATTACGCTCAACTTTCCCGGCGGCATTCCCGAACTCACCCCGGCCCAGCTTAAGGCGCTGATTGCCCCGCTCGTCTCCTTCGACGTCAAGTCGCCCGTCCAGGCCTTCACCGACACTCTTCCGGCCGATCTAAAAAACTCCATCCTCGGCCACCAGGTACTCGTCGGCATGACCACCGACATGGTGATCTTCGCCAAGGGCTTGCCCACCCGCAAAACCCGCGAGATGGACGGCCAGATGCCCTTTGAGGAGTGGATCTACGGCACGCCGCCCGAGGAGGTCGACTTTGTCCGCATCAACGGCAACCGCGTCATCCGCCTCGAGATCGCGCGCGACGGAGAGCCGCTCCAGGTCTTCACCAAAGACGTGGTCTCAGCCATGATGGTGACCGATGAAAATCGCGCCGTGCTGGCGCAGGCCACCACGCGCACCGTGCGCGAGGGCGACGTCGAAGCCGACCCGAGCAGTGAAGCGCCCCAGACTCCCAGTCTGCGCAATCCCGGCGAAAAACTGCCCAACGATCAGAACACCGACGGCGTGATGCGCCCCGTCCAATTCCCCAAGCCGCACCCTGACGACGAGCCGGGCGCTAACCCAGACGAGCAGCCGGCCACCTCCGCGCCCGCAGGCCAAACCACGCAGGCCTCCTACCCGCAAGGGCAGGGAAGCGCAGGATCAGCTCCGGCCAACGGCTCGCAGCCACCGGCCGCAAACAATACGCAGCCTCCCGCCAACGGCTCTCAGCCTCAATCCGCCCCAGCCAAAGCCTCTCCCGCACCCTCGGGCACACAGCAGCCCTCATCCAGCACTAGCCAGCTCGTAACTCGCGGCTCTTCACCCCAGCCCAATTAGTCACATCGAGAGCGAACGCGCCGGAGGCGCAGCGCTTGCTAGCCCCGCGCTTCAGCGTGGGAAAAGCAAGCTACAAATAATCCTGGAGTCCTGTAGGGACGGCGCGAGGATGTGGCCCTGCGCAATATGCCTCGATCCACCCGCCCTTTCCAGTTCATATAAACTGAATCCAGCGAGTCCCGTTCGCTCCCACCGGATGCGACCCCGACCGCGCCGTTGAAGCCGTCCGCGCCTGCGGATGCGAGCAGAGACATTCAACACAAGGAGAATCACCAGAACCATGGCCAAAATTGCCAAGACCGGCGATCGTAAAAAAGTAATGGACACCACCAAGTCCACCGACTGTCCCAAGTGCTCTAAGCCCACGCGCATCGTCAAGCGCGTCAAAGACCGCGAGCGCGGCGTCCCCGGCGGAGTCTACATCTCGTGTTCCGCATGTGACTTCTACGAAAAGCTCTAATCCGGCGTCCCGCAGATTCGCACCCAAAACGCATTGTCATCCTGAGTCCGCTGCGGCGGGTCGCGGCGACCGAAGTCGAAGGATCTGCGGTTGCTTTTCAACAAACCTCGTTTAAACCACACCAGCATTTCGTAAGCTCCGAACCGTCCCCAAAGCCAGGCTCCGCACCGGGCTTTGACCTGATCACCGATCACTAACCACTAATCACTAACCACGATGGAAACAGGAGGTTTTTTCCATGTCATCTATCTACGACATCCCCGTCGCAAAAATTTCAGGTGAGCCCGCATCGCTCGCCGACTTCAAAGGCAAGGTTGTACTGGTCGTCAACGTCGCCTCAAAGTGCGGCCTCACGCCCCAATACGAAGGCCTCGAAAAGCTCTACGAGCGTTTCCGCGACAAGGGCCTCGTCGTCGCCGGCTTCCCCGCCAACGACTTCAAGGAGCAGGAGCCGGGCACGAACGCCGATATTCAGTCCTTCTGCACCACGAACTACGGCGTCAAGTTCCCCATGTTTTCGAAGATCGCCGTCACCGGCCCGGAAAAGCATCCGCTCTATAAGACGCTGATCTCCGCTCAGCCCAAGGCCAAGGGCGACCCCGCCGGATGGGCCGCCGTCCTCAAGCAGCACAACATCGACGCCAACCCCGCGCCCGAAATCCAGTGGAATTTTGAAAAGTTCCTCGTCACCCGCAACGGCAACGTCGCCGCACGCTTCTCGCCCAACACCGCTCCCGACAATCCCGAGCTAGTCTCGGCCATCGAATCCGAGCTGGCCAAAAACTAGTCGGCAACCAAAACACCCAGCGCGCCGGGCTCAAGCTCATAGCTCCGGCGCGCTCGTTTTTTCTCTGCCGGTTTGCGCTCATGCTGCAGTTTCTGGTCGGCCGTTATCCAACCGGAATGCCGAATGCTTGTGCACGGTTGTTACTCCCTAACCGCCGAGCAAAGTAAGGCATGCGCATCCGGTCTGCGGCGTGAGTGTCAGGTGAATCAGCGACCCCCGAAGCATAGCCCATTACGAATTCTGCAGAAGCATCTCGCCCGGTGCGTCCGCGGACAGGCCAAATCTTTTGGCGATGGCATGAGGCATCAACATATAGTGAATGATCGCAGCTACGGCAATCGAAGTGATGGCGCTGATACAGCCAAAAAGCAGTTGTGACTGCGGTGAGTGAGCATAGAAAATAAATCGATACTTTACGATTCCGTTGAGCAGGAAAATGAGCGCGGAAAACTCGCCGATCTGCGCCCATACCTTAGATTCTCTTAGCTGACGGCGCATCCAAACATAGACCGCGAGAGACAAAACCAGTGCCGAAATGTAGGTGAATGGCCAAAGGATGCCATACACATTTCCCAGCAACAAAGCGGCTGCCGCCACCAGGATGATTCGCGAATGAATCTGTACGCGAAATCGCGCCGCCGCAATCCCAAGGCAAAACTCCGGCATGTGCCCGATCGGCGTAGCAATAAGGCTTATCGACCAGTGGGAAAGTGGTTGACGGGTGACAAAGACCAGGATGGAGCACAACACTGACAACACCAAGAGACCACGTTGGCCGAACCGGTTCGCGAACTGTCTCAATAGCGGCCAAAGTGCGTAGAACTGAACAATAAATGGAATAAACCACCAAGGCCCAATGGGCGGTACTCCGCATCCCGGTATAAGATTCGAGACACCGGCGAACATCCAGATTAGCTTGGCGCCATAGGCTCTGAATGCGCAGTCCGGTCCAGCTAGCCAAGCCATCGAAATAAACCATGGCAAAACCACCAATCCGAAAGCAGGGTAGAGCTTTTTGACCCTTCCCCAGAGAAAGCGCGCCCAGGAGACTGAATCGTCCCAGTGGCTCTTGGCAAGACCGTAAGCGGCAAGAAAGACAAAGAGTTCGACCCCGTAATGCCCGAAGAAGATGAAGAAGCCTTCGATTGCGGTTGTTGGGGTATTGAGTGCTCTCAAAAATCCCCAGAATCGTGCCGGATCGAAGCTGAACTCGTTTTGATGTACCAGACCTACTAAGTGAAAAAAGTTATGAAACACAATTGCAGTGATAGCGAGCCCTTTCAGAATCGAGGTATCGCGCTTATCTAAATCTCTGAGGATGCTCGCGTCCCTTCGGGGGCGGTTACGCAAGAATGCGGATGGATGCGAATGGATGCAGTGATGCTCGGGAAGCTGGGGGAAAGCCGCTCGTTTCGACATGTAGTCCTGGTTCCTTCAAGGCGAGATAGCCAGCGACCCCGAACACGAATAGTGAACGGAGTGCGACCGGATTCATCTACGATGGGGCCCTGGGAATTCGTAAATCGAAAAGCAAGAATCGGGAAGGGACAGTACTCCAACTAATATAAAGCACATGGCAGGATGGCTCAAATTGAAAAAGAGGACCGGGTGCGTCAGGTTTCATGAAAGATTTGGCAGTAAGCCGCCATACATTTCAAGCCGGCCGATCCCCATCATTTCCTGCATCCTATTGATCCCGTGAGAAATAAATATCCTCGCGCTTTTGCCGAATAATTCCCTCCAG
This sequence comes from Occallatibacter sp., assembly GCA_049592335.1. GTDB lineage: Bacteria > Acidobacteriota > Terriglobia > Terriglobales > Acidobacteriaceae > Telmatobacter. Next base: position 409 of record JBAWFY010000474.1, on the reverse strand, counting down.
TGCGCACAATGAAGATGCAGGCTCAGAAAAAGCATCGCTTCGATTGTCGAATTTCACGGAATCTTCGCAACTAAGTCATTTCATCGCACGATTTTGGACATCAAGGTCCTCCAAATTCAAGGGCTTTAGCTAAAACCTGGCTGCTAAGTCCTTTGGATATAGGATTTTAGATTTTAAGTCCTTCATAATCAATGGCTTAAGGCAAACGATCAGGGGTGCAACCCACTGAAAACAGAAGGCTTAACCCCCAAATGGGGTAGGGGGCGGGGGGGGTACCGAAGGGGGTACGGACCGGGGACATAGCTGACATTTTGAACGGGGGACATACCTGACACTGCCGAACAGGGTCGTGGTGGCGGTACAACGTCGTCATGGCCTGGAAAACGAGCAGTGCGATGGACGAGAAGTT
>JBAWFY010000473.1:0-3922 GCA_049592335.1 Occallatibacter sp. | reverse complement strand
AACTTCTCGTCCATCGCACTGCTCGTTTTCCAGGCCATGACGACGTTGTACCGCCACCACGACCCTGTTCGGCAGTGTCAGGTATGTCCCCCGTTCAAAATGTCAGCTATGTCCCCGGTCCGTACCCTCTCCTCCGGGGGATACCCCCCCTCCATCTCTGTAAATAAAAATCCTGTTTTCAGCAGGTTAGCCACTGGTTCAGGCTGCAAATATCTCTTGGCGAAGGAGTTATTTGCAGATATCAGGCAGCAGAAGACTTAACAGCAGGTTTCAGAGCCCGGCTGCGGTTCTGCTGGCTTCTGCAATGGTCCTGAGATAAGGATAGGGATATTGCGGAAATGATCGGCAAATCGGGGCGGGGAATAAAGGGTTTGTGGTGAATGGGATGGGGCGAGAGTGGAGGAGGTGGGGTTGACTTGACTTTGGGGCGTCGGTGCCGGTTTGGAATGGCCGAGGGCTGCGGCGCGCCCTGCGCTTCCACAGATGCTCGCAACTATTGGGCATACATTTCACTGGAACATGGTGCAAGGTTACTCGATTTCACCACGTTTTAAATGAAATACATGCAGCATAATTAGCTTGCTTTGTGCGACTTACACTCGCATACTTAGTCGGGAATATTATGCGTAAAGTAGGGATTGCGGTCCATCACTGAATGTCTTACTCTCAGGGCCTAGAAAGGTTGGAATGGGATGAGTGGCTTGAAAAGAGAGGATATCGAATTCGCTGTTAGCCGTCTCGGAGCCTGCATGGCTTCTCGCGATCTTAGCCAAATCGATTTCGCGAAGTACTCGGGTGTTGAGCAATCGACGATCTCGAAGATTCTGGCGCGGAAGCAAGTGCCGAGCCCGGAAATTCTCCAGAGGCTCTTTGCGGGTCTAGGCCTACAGTTTACTGATGTGCTCAGAGATGCGGCCGATTGTGTTCCGAAGATTCTGCAGGGCTACTTGGCGACGCCGCTCACTGGCTTGACGGAAGCGGAGGACGCCTCAGTCGGGAACGTCGTTGACGTGGTCCGCCGGCGCAGTAGCGCGGCGGAATTCTCGGACCCGCCGATCAACATTTATTGGCCGGGGGAGTACACGCATCCGAAGAATAACCCGAGTGTCAAGCCGTCCAAGGTCTATTTGATCGACCGGTCTCGAGCCTCTACGTTCGACTTTTTGGTCATCCTTTGCGGCGCACCAAGCTACGGCGTGGGACAGGAAAACGAGATTGCGACGCAGGCGGGTGTGCCCGCCATCCGCCTAGTGAATGCGCAGGTGTCGCGAATGATGCGAGGATCGTTCCTGAAAAACTTCGACATCGGGTACACCGGGAGTTTGAAGGAGGGCATATTTTTCGACGAGGAGGAGTTCGCCAAAGCACTTCGAGAAATCGTGAAACTCCACTACCACCACAGTGCGCTTTATTCCGGCATGAATGGCAACGATTTTGGGCCGCGACTACAGAGGCTTGTCAACGAGCGGACTGTCGACAACAGGGCGTTCGCTGAGGAACTAGGCGTCAGCCTTGATTACGTGCAAGTAATGATGGAGGAGCCAATCTCTGTTTCAAATCCGAGTGCTAAGCTCCTTAAGCGGATGAGCATCCGGCTAGGCGTGAGCGTCGGCTTCCTTCTTGGCGAAAACCAGCAGGACGACGCAGTCTACCGGGAAAGCAAGGAAAACTGGAATGCTTGGGCGCGCGAGTCTGGGGAAAGCGTGGACGCATGCACCGCACTTGCGATCTACGACGAGTGGAAAGAAGAGTATTCTGCACGCAAGGTCGAGAGCAGCCCGATCTCCTTCAGAAAGGATGTCAAACCGATGGCTAAGACCGACTGGGATGAGGCGTTCCAGCGTGCCAAAGCGAACAGGCGCACCTCCAAGCAGCAGCGCTTGATTTGATCTGTAGGGGAAGCAATGTCTCAGCTAACCGAGGTGTTCGCGGCGACTAACGGCGAAGCGAAGTCCGGCGACGCCGAGCGCGAAATCGTCAAGTGCGTAAGGGCGTTAAGGCGGCGCGTTGGTCTCCGCGCCGCAGCGACTAGCAGTCTCGACATCTTCCTGGCCTCACGCAACATCGTCGATGTTACGATAGACGACGATTTGAAGGCTGATGGCGCGCTCGTGCCGTTGGGCCGCGATTTCGGTGCCGGATTTCGTATGGTTCTGCGACGCGATATTCCCGAAGCTCGCATCAACTTCACCGTAGCGCATGAGATTTGCCATACGTTTTTTTATGAGCGCGTACCGGAGATTAAGTTCACGCCCCACGCTGTTGATCCGGATGAAGAGCGCCTGTGCAACTCCGGGGCCGAGGAAATCCTGATGCCGGAGGTGGACGTAAGACGTCGTGCAAAAAATAATCCCGTGTCACTGGACTCCCTACAGACGATGGCGGCGCACTATCGGGTTAGTGATTCTGCCATGTTCATTCGCCTACGTAGGTTGGGCCTTTGGCGTGCAGAACTCGTGGTCTGGCATCAGATGACAAACGGTACATTTGCAGCGAAGCGATTGTGGGGTGGAGCGTGGGGCGGGAAGCTGGCTGATTGGCGATGGACAGATCCGGAGGTTCCCCGCAGGGTGCTCTCCGCCCCGGCCGAATCCGTCATATCGGGCGAAACCTTTTGGTATCGAGAAACTCCCCAATCTCGAAGAACCAGGGCCGTAGGCTATCAAGTCAAGCGGCGCGGAAATGACGTACTGGCTCTTGTGATCCACAAGCAGAGGAAATCGCCCAAGTCCGTTGTGCCTCAGCAATCCGAACTTTTTTTGCGTGCTGCACGCTCAGGGGCTTAAGCCCCTTCAAGTATCCCGACAATATGGCGCGGCTGAAGCCGCGCCCTGATACAAACTTTTGTGCTGTTGTGTTCGTGCTGTCCCACCCTAAACGCAGGTGCGCGTTTAGGATGGGGCACCCGGGAAGGTGCTGAAGCAAGAGTGCTGCTCTTAGCGCGAGCCGACGGCGGCGGAGTGGCGGACGCGCGATAGCCGTTCGTCTTTGGCGGCGAGGTAGTCGTTGACGGCGGCGGCGGCTTTGCGGCCTTCGCTGATAGCCCACACGACGAGCGACTGGCCGCGGCGCATGTCGCCGGCGGCGAAGACACCATCGACGGAGCTCGCGTAATTTTCGGTGGCGATGTTGCCGCGCGCGTCGAGCTTGACGCCTAGCTCTTCGATCATGCCGTTGCGGACCGGCCCTAGGAAGCCCATGGCTAATAGCACCAGATCGACATCAAGAGTAAATTCAGTGCCCGGAAGGGCCTCGAATTTGGGCGGAGGGCCGACGCGGAGGGCGTGCATCTGCTTGACGTTGCCGTGCTCGTCGCCGGTGAATTTGAGCGTGTTGATGCTCCAGTCGCGGATGCCGCCCTCTTCATGCGAGCTTTCGGTGCGCAGTTGCAGCGGCCAGAGGGGCCAGGGGGTCGAGCCGGCGCGATTCTCGGGCGGCTTGGGCATGATCTCGAATTGGTGCACGCTCTTTGCGCCCTGGCGATGGCTGGTGCCGAGGCAGTCTGCGCCGGTGTCGCCGCCGCCGATGATGACGACGCGTTTGCCGGTGGCGAAGATGGAGCCGGCGGCCTTCATGTTGGCGAGAAGCGTCTGCTCGGAGTCGCCCTCGTTGCGGCGATTCTGTTGCGGCAGGAACTCCATGGCGTAGTGAATGCCCTTGAGCTCGCGGCCGGGAACGGTGAGGTCGCGGGGATGTTCGGCGCCGCCGCAGAGGAGGATGGCGTCGAACTCATCGGTGAGCGATTTGACGGAGACGTTGACGCCGACGTGGGCGTTGGTCTGGAAGACGACGCCTTCGGCGCGCATCTGCTCGATGCGGCGATCGACGACGTGTTTCTCGAGCTTGAAGTTGGGGATGCCGTAGCGGAGCAGGCCGCCAATGCGGTCGTTCTTTTCGAATACGGTGACGGAGTGTCCGGCGC
>JBAWFY010000472.1:0-8102 GCA_049592335.1 Occallatibacter sp. | reverse complement strand
ATACACATCTCAGGTGATCGATGCCAACAGCGGGCAGATCTTGTGGTCAGGAAGCGGATACGGCGTTGCCGTGAATCAGAATGGCAGCCGCTATGCCATTTGTGACAGCCAAGGAGGCTTCGAACTGACCATTATGGACGCGTCATTCGATTCGATCTATCAGGACGATGATGGCTGCCAGGGAGTGTTCAGTGCCGATGGCCAAACGTTCTATCGCGACGTAACGGACACCTTCGGAAATTACACGCAGGCGCTGGACATGACCACCTTCGGCACCCGGGATGTGCCCAACTATTTCACCGCGGACACTGGAGAGTATGGTGCTGTACCAACCGTGTGGGCTGCAGCGGATGCAACGGGCATGGTTTACGGGATCAATCCAAACAATGGCCAGAAAACATTCACCAATCCTTCCGTGAGCGCTCTCTGGATTGCTCAGGATATGGCGGCAACATCTACGCCCCAGCTGCCAGCCAGCAGCAATTCTATCAAGATACTGCATCTCATTGACACTGTCGGATCTCCACAGGGTGGAGATACCATCCGCTTGCTGTGTATTTGTTCGGGAGCGACGTCACTCACCATCGGCGGCGCGGCGGCAACCAACCTCTCTTCATTGACCACAGGAGCGGGAGGCAACACGTTCATTCCAGGCGAGGCGCTTCTCACAGCCACGACACCACCAGGAACCCCAGGCTTGGCGGATGTGGTTTTGTCGGGGAGCGGCGGCTCGGATACTGCCCCCAAAGGTTTTCAATATGCGCAAAGCAGGACGATCTTCCCCTTCGCCACCAGCCCTAACTTCCTGGTTTATGACGAACTGCGGAAGAGACTGTATGCTGCACATCAAAACCAGGTAGAAGTAATCGATGTGGTGGGACAGACGGTGTTGACGCCGCTGGTACCCGTCCAGGGAAAGCTGCAGAACTCTCAATTCGCCGGGCTGTCGCTCTCGCCTGACGGCAACCGCCTTTATATCGCAGACTACGGCGCCGCAATGGTTCATGAACTTGATCTGACAAATCCGGGGACGGGATACAGCGTCAATGCTCCCGAAGGTATGTATCCTGGCCGCGTCTATGAGCTTTCAAATGGACAAATCGTTGGCTGCGACGGGGACAGCGAAAATTTCAACCTCTTGTTCTTTGTTGACCCAACTACAGGCTCGGCCACGTATTTTCCTCAATCTACGCTCGGGACTCTCAATTACACATGGGGCACGACAAACAGCGGCGAGAACGTCCTTGTCTCAGGTCAGGCGCTGAACCTATGGAATGCAGCTTCGTCCAGCACTTTATTGGCACGTGGGTTGTACGCACCGGCGCTCGAATACACTGCGAACCAAGACAACACAGCAATCGCGGCAGGTAATTCCAATCAGTATTCTCCGACCAATCCAGAGATCATCGATTTCAACTTGAACCCACTCGGCTATGTCGATCAACACTTCGATGTATCGATGCCTGCCAACACCCCTGGTCTTACTCTTCACCCCAGTGGGGCGCTGCTCTATCAGCCCGGAATCAGCACTTTAAGCGGAGACTACGGCAATGTTGTGAGTTCAACGGTGGAGATGGACGATCTGCACCTCTGGCAACCGGCCGGATCAGTCGTCTTTCCCGAGCCATTTATCACTTCCAACGATTCGATCACCAACCATCTCTTTACAACCGATAGTACCGGGCAATATCTCTTCGGCGTCACCCAGTCGGGCATCACCATGATGGTGCTCGGCTCTGCGCCATTGTCGATTGGCAATATTCAGCCTGCATCCGTCCAGCCGCAAGGCGGGCAAACGGTGACTCTGCGCGGCAGCGGATTTCAGTCCGGCGCAACGGTGAGCATCGGTGGCACAGAAGCCACGACAACGTTTGTGGACGCAAACACATTGACCCTGGTGACACCCGCTCTGGCGCTCGGAGAGCAGGACGTGACGGTTACCCTGCCGAGCGGAGTCACCTATACCGCGCCTTCCTTGCTCACGGTTGAAGCGCCGCAATCCGCACCAGTGATTACAGGATTCTCGCCAACATCCTTCGTAATACAGGCTACGGTTGGAGCTACGACTACGGGAACAGTCACCATCCTCGGTTCCGGCTTTAACGTGAACGATACGGTCGAGATCAATGGGAGCCCTGTTCCGAGCGAGTTCCTCGACTCCGGCGACATACAGGCAACCATTCCTGCTTCATTGACAGGCACATCCGGCTTCATCTCAGCGACCGTAATCCCTCAGAATGGCGGATCTTCGAACACTCTCACGCTGCCCATGGTGAATCCTGTTCCCATCCTCGAAGACAATCCGCCGATCACGATTGTGCCCAACGGTACAGCTTGTCTGAATCTCTACGGAACTGGTTTCGTGCCTGGCGCCGCAATTCAATTAAACGGACAAAGCGTATCCACCAGTTTGAACGCTCAAGGAAGCCCCGCAGGACTGGAGGTGGTGAGTGGGTGCGTGTCGGTGGGCTCGTCCGGCCCCGCAACGCTGACTGTTCTCAATCCATCGCCAGGCGGCGGCGAATCCAATGCTCTCACAATCGATGTTTCAGCGGCGCATCCACTCCTGCAACTGTTTGAATATACCCCAATCGCAATCAGCAATCCGTATGTCAGCTCATTTCCAGCAAGTGTGAACCTCGGATCGGTGCCAGTCAATACTCCTACGACCTACACATTTTTTGTTTATAACATCGGGACTGCCAACTACGTCTTCTCTTCGGCGACTGTGCCCCCGGGACCGTTTTCAGTGAGCAACACCAGCTGTGTGCCCATACCACCCCCCCCGGGGAGTGCACCCACCACATGCGCCATTTACTTGACGTTTACTCCCACCAGCGCAGGCCCCGCATCGGCGAATTTAACCATCGTCGACAATACGCCGACCAGTCCAAACATCGTCACGTTCACGGGGACTGGACTCCAACCGTCTGCTCCCACAGTCACCTTAATCAGCGTCACGGGGGGATCAACATCTGCAAATATTGCCGGTAATGCGGTAGTGGGTGGGACCACCGTCCCTGGAACTGCGTGGGTTGAGTATGGAACTGATCCTAGCCTCGCCACTTTCACGGCAACCGCGCCGACTTCGTTCACCGGCAATCAGGCAGTGTACGCTAGTATTTCCGGACTGGCATCCGATACGGTCTATGCTGTGCGTTTTGCCGTCCAAACAGCGGCGGGAACGGGCAAATCCGCAATTCATCTTTTTGCCACGACATCGGTGATCCCGTCGGTGAAGGTCACACCTTCCCCGTCCAGCGTCACCGCTAGCCAGGAAGTAATCGTCGCAGTAAGCGTGGTTACCGGATCGGGCAATCCTGCGCCGACCGGTACGGTATCACTGACCAGTGGAACCTACACTTCGGCGGCGGTAACTCTCAATAGTGGGAATGCCAGCATCACTATTCCAAGTGGGTCGCTGGTTGCGGGCGGTAATGCGTTATCTGTCACTTATACTCCGGACACAACCAGCAGCTCTTTTTACAAGAGCGCCACCGGGATGGCCTGGGAGACGGTGACCCTCTCCACCCCAACGGTGAGCGTAACGCCGTCTTTGACAAACATCTCGACAGCGCAGTCGCTCTCCATACAGGTATCCGTCGGCGGTTCTCCAACACCAACCGGAGCAGTGACGCTGACTGGAGGCGGTTACACTTCTCCGGCTGCAACCCTGAGCGGGGGAGTGGCTACGATCAATATTCCGGCAGGCTCGCTGTCCACCGGAACAGATTTGCTGACCGTCACCTTTACGCCCGATGCGCAAGGATCGTCGATTTATAACAGCGCATCCGGATCGACCTCCGTGACAGTTTCTGCTGAACCGGCGGCGGCCATACCAACTTTCAGTGTCCCTCAAGGAACCTACAACTCCGCGCAGTCGGTCGCCATCAGCGATACAACGCCTGGTGCGTCCATCTACTACGCCATCAACGGGACGCCGGTTGCCGGGGTCAATCCGTATACCGGCGCAATCACTGTCTCGTCCTCGGAGACTCTCGAAGCCATCGCCGTGGCCTCCAGCTACACCAATAGCGCGGTTGCTTCGGCCACTTATACGATTAACCCGCCGCCGCCGACGTTCAGCATTCCGTCCTTATCGACCACCGCGCTCACGCTCTCATCCGGCGGTCAAGGGACCATCACAATCACCGTGACGCCGCAGAACGGCTTCACCGGCACCATCACCTTCGCCTGTTCCGGGCTGCCTGTGGGTGCCTCTTGCGTCTTTAACCCGACCACGATAACGCCGCCTGCAACCACGAGTACAACGCTTACAGTAACTGCGCAAACGCTCACCTCGTCGCTGCGTCGAATCTCGAATCCGATTTTGCCTGGGATAACCTTCGCGCTTTCTGTTTGCCTCTTCGGCTGGAGAAGGCGTCGCGGCTTGCAGCTCCTGATGCTGGCGGGGATTTGCCTCGCCGGCCTAACTCTGCTTTCCGGTTGCGGAGGCGGCAGCAGCAACTGTACCGGCAACAACTGCGGCGGAGGTAACCAGACCTCGACGGTCACCGTGACCGCGACGTCTGGCTCCATCGTACAAGCGACAACATTTTCACTCACAGTGGATTAATGGCAGGCAACCGCAACAATGATAATGATGTCGAGCGGACCTCTGCGCGCTAATGTGCCAAGGGAGCTGGTTCGCTTTTTTGGTATTTACGGAGCAAACTTTGCCGTCGTCACATCGCCGGCTGCACCGGCTTCTTCTTCGCCGGATCCAGTTCCCCGCCGGGCGCGTGCAATTCGCTCTGGCGGTCCATCCATTCGTCCAGACGCGAACGCTTGAAGCGCCAGCGATTGCCCAGCTTGAACGCGGGCACAAATCCTTCCGACGCGTACTTGTATAAAGTATCAGGCGAGATACCAAGGTAGCCGGAGGCCTGGCGAATATCCATCACCTCGCGGACTTCAGGAACCAAAAGGTTCGAACGGGCTGCGGCGCTGCGCATATTGATCACTCCCAAAATGGCTCGCTAGTGAGAGCAGAATCCGGAAAACTCCCCGGTAGTTGGTATTTAACGCGCCTTCACCGTGAGATTCAAGGAATTTCCGGAAGTTACAGAGAATTCACGTGCTTTTGCCCTCACCCACTTCGCTTCAAGCCCTGTGGAAAACCCCATCTAATTGGGCTATGCTGCCAACCCTACCCCAAAATCTAGCGGCCTTAGCGCAAATGGTCCCAGAACAACCCAAATCCCAGAACAGCCCAAATATCGACGCACAGGTGTCCGCGGTCTGGTCTTCTTGGTCTCTTGTTCCCTGCCCTCTACATCAATAGGAAGGCCATCCCCCACTCAAGAAGGATGGCCTGCTTCAACTCCGCAACTGCTCTCGATCTTTTCCCTACTCCCTCTTCCCTGCCTTTAGTTTTGATCGTCGCGGCGATGGAGCGTCGGCGGTCCGTCGCCTGAGTCGCCGGAACTGTCCCCAGCCTGTGTGCTAGATCCCGATCCATCCGTACTCGCCCTGCGCAGCGAAGGCTTCGCGGTCTTGTTATCCGTAAGCCGGCGCTTGTTCTCAATGCGCGCCAGCCGTGCCTTCACATCGTCGAACTCCGACGTTGTCACAAGATAATCGGACTTCGCCGGCAGTATGCGCGCAATCTCCTCCTGCGAGTGCAGAATTCGGTCCGGCGTCTGGGGATGATCGCTGAACGTCTTCGCCACCAGTCCGGGCTTGCGCTTCTCGAGCGCCTGAATCTTCTCAAAGAAAGTGATAAACGCCTGCGGATCGTAGCCCGCGCGATACATATATTGAACGCCGAGATAATCGGCCTGGGCCTCGAAATCGCGATTGAACTGCAGGAACGCAATGGGAATCGCCATATTCGCCGCTTCGTAAATGCCGTATCCCGTCCAGTCGTAGGGCAGCAGGATCATCAATGGAATCATGCCAATCTGCGCCCAGTCGCCTCGCGTCTGTCCCCGCGCCCAGTGGTGCGCGCACACGTGCGCCGTTTCGTGCGCCATCACGCCGGCCATCTCCGCTTCCTCATCGGCATTCAGAATCAGGCCCGAGTTCACATAAAAGAATCCGCCCGGCAGCGCAAACGCGTTGATCTCGTCCGAATCGATCACCTTGATCGTGAACGGCACCTTGCAATCGGAGTTCTTCACGATGTTCTGCCCGATGCGGTTCACATATTCGGTGACAACCGGATCGGTAATAAAGCGTGTGCTCTTCTCGATCATGTCGGCGTACTGCTTGCCGACTTTGATTTCGTAGTCGGTCGTATACCAGTTCCCCAGACCGCGCTTGCCCACTTCGCGGTTGCCCACGGCGCTCACGTCCTCGATACTGCCCGGCTTGATCTTGATCATCTCGCTACCGGGATCGACCACCTTGTCAGGATCGACTTTCGCATCGCACTCATCGACAGGCGTAGTCCCCGGCTCCGGATCGTCCAGATCGTCTTTGTCCTTCTCCTTGTCCTTCTTCTTTTTCTTATCGGAGTTCGCCTGGCAGGGATTGTTCGTTCCGTTCGTCGAAGCTGTCGTTTTTGCCGGCAGCGGCGCATCTCCACCCACGGGCGTGCCAGGAGCCGGCTGCGCGCTTGGAGCAGTCTGCGGCGACGGGCTGGCCGCGGGACTCGATGCAGGAGTGGCTTGCGTACTGCCGGCGGAAGGAGTTGTTTGCGTCGTTTGCCCCGCCGCCGGTGAACTTTGTGCGCTCCCACCCGTGCTCGCCGGAGCTTGCGCCGCAGGCGGGTTAGCCTGCGTCTGATTCGATGCCGATCCGCTCGACTGCGCCCAGGCGCCGGCACTCAGCGCCAATCCTGACAGAACGGCTATCAAACCGATGCGATCCGTTGCCCTCATGTCGCCAACCTCCGGCGCGGATTGCGAACCGCGCGCACTTGCCCCGCTTCGCTCTATTCCGTTAGACGCAAGTATCTGCCTTTTCGACAACAATTAAAAGCCGCAATTCCGCATCCAGCGCCACCCGATGCCTGAGCGCGGCTGAATCATAGTTTTATCGAGGGAGGGGCGGGCTACCCGTCGATAAATTCCGGGTCCACGAGCGCCGGTCCGTCGATCGTCTCTCCAGCCGCCTTTTCAAAGCACAGCAGGTCTCCGGGCTGGCATTCCAGCGCATTGCATAACAATTCCAGAGTGCTAAAACGAATGGCTTTGGCCCGCCCGGTCTTGAGCACAGAAAGATTCTGCGGCGTGATTCCCACTCGTTCGGCGAGGGTATTCAGGCGCATCTTCCGTCGAGCGAGCATCAGGTCCACGTTAACTACAATCGGCATGGTTCGTCTCCTTCCTTCGCTCAGACGGTCAATTCATTTTCTTCCTGCAACTCGGCGGCCATCTCCATAAACCACGAAATCACGAGAATGATGAGTCCGACGAACACGAAATCCAGATCGCCTTCAAACAGTTTCGGTCGATTGGGGAAAAGAAGAAGCGGCAACAACGACCAGACAAAATTCATGACTCCCCACAAGATGCAGGTAATCCCAAACTGACGGATGTGCCCGGAGGACTTCGTGGTAAAGATTTCCCCACGCGAGTAATTGCCCAGCAATCGGTTGAGATCGAAGAAGCATTAAACACAATGCCGAATGTCGCCGCAGTGACGGCAACTAAAAGGAGGCGCGAGGGCATCGTCAATTCGCTGATGATGAATGTCGTGTTGAATGAACGAATCGTGCCGCCCTTATTGATCAGCAACGCGATACAGGCAGGAAGAAATACGAGCACGCTCAGCCCCATAAGGACTTTGCAAACTACCCGCAGGATTCGGCTGGCTTTCTTAATTTTTTCGAGTCGCATCAGGTTCTCGGGTCGCATGAGAAAGCTCCTTCTGAAGAACTGTTGATGAGACATACGTTATCAATCAATAATCTGTTTGTCAATAACTTTTTAATGCTTTTCATTACTTTTATATCGCATTTAGTGATTTTCTGGGTTTCTACGGCATTCGCACAGACCCAGGCCTCAACGGGTGCAATGAGTGCGCGGGTCGGTACGGACCGGGGACATAGCTGACATTTTGAACGGGGGACATACCTGACACTGCCGAACAGGGTCGTGGTGGCGGTACAACGTCGTCATGGCCTGGAAAACGAGCAGTGCGATGGACGAGAAGTT
>JBAWFY010000471.1:0-2132 GCA_049592335.1 Occallatibacter sp. | reverse complement strand
TTCAGGGGCCAGAAGGCCCCTGCTCCCCCCGTAAGAACCGCGCGGAATTGAGGCGCGAGGCTCAGCAGCCTTAACGCGGTTGCTCCTTCCGGCTTCGGAGCGAGAATAATCCTGCTGAACCGTAACGAACCTCGCCGCTGACTCACTATTGGGTATTGACAGCGCCAGCTTCTGCTCGCACAGTCATGCCGGTTCCGGCAATGCATAGGCCATCTCTCTGAGGCCAATGCACCCCTGTCAACCAACTTCGAAAGGGACCTGTCCCCACTTCCTACAGGTACCAAAAAGGAGCGTCATATGACTCAGATTCGCAGTACATGGACCCTGTCTTCTCCTCCGCCGCTCACCGGCCTGCTGACCGCGGCTGAATGGTCGGCAGCCGCAACATTGACCATTCCACTAGGGAAGATGCTGGTTCAGAACGATGCAACCCATCTCTATGTGGGCCTGGACATGACGGCCCAGAGCGGCGTCGCGAACAACAACGATTACTTCCAGTTTCTGGTGGATATCAACGGCAACGGCGTCATCGACGCTTACCGCGACAAGTCGTTTGGCATTATTCAAGGACAGCTCAACACGCTGACCATGGTGTATATGCTGGGGCCGGATGTGGAGACGGGAGTGCCTCCGGGCCAGGTGATTCCGTCGAAGTTGCAAAGCGGGTTTGGGCCGTCGTTGAATTCGGCTACTCCTCACCGGCAGTGGCAGATTGCGTTCGCGCTATCGGATTTGGGAATTGACCCGATCGATCCGGCGCAACCTTCGCCGGTGGTCGATTTCGGATTGCTGATGGGCACGGTTGGAGGGGTGGAAGATGCGCTTCCGGCCAATGCGGAGGCAAGCTTTGCCAATCTCAACTCGATTGTGCTGGCGACCGGGCCGAATATTCAGCCATCCGGCACGGTTGGTCCGGTGATTGCGGCGGTGGGTTTGGTAGGCGAGGCCGAGATCGCGTCCGACGGATACTGCACGATCGCGGCGCCTTACTATCTGAACCCCGATCACGCGGCGTTCTGCGGCACGCTGAATCTGATCGGCAACGTTGCGACATTGACTTATCTCTATGCGCACGGAGCGACGAAGTATCAGGTAAGCCATCGTTACGGGGCCACCGCGGCGCAGGCTTCGACAGCCCCGAGCAGCCTGATTCTGCAATCCTGGGCGAACTACGAGATTGTGGGCGTGAACGACGTGTGGCAGTCGTTCGGACCGGATGCGGGCGGCTACTATCCGATGGTCAATCCCTCTCTGCCTTACACCATACAAAACCTGCTGTTCCAGTGGACGACTTCAGCGGAGCCGGATGGCGCGCATCAATTCCAGATCAATTTCTTTGACGCGTCGAACCATGCAGTGGCGCTGCCGACGGGAGTTGCTCCGCAGTGGTTGACGCTGGCGCTGGATAATCAGCCGCCGGTTACGGACCTGATTAGCGTTCTGCATGGAGGCGCCGTGGTGGCGCCGTGCCAAATTGTCAATTTGACCTCAGCCACCGATGGAGTTCAACTGCAGTTTGAGGCGTACGATCCCGAGGGCGATCTTCTGAATATGGTGCTGACTGCGGAGTGGGGGCACGGGAACAACGCGACGATATACAGCGATAGTTACTCGGCGCATGTAAATCCCACGCACACCTGGCAGGGTTCGCAATCGCTGACTGAGCCGGCATCGCCCGCGGTCTGGGTTCCTCCCACCACATGCGCCTATCTTTTCCAGATTCAGGCCACGACTCGGTCGACGAACGGGTACAGCTATCCGATTGTCTGGTCGAGCGATTTCCAGACAGTGACGATCGTCAAGCCGGGCGCCCCGATTATCCTGTCGGTCAAGGAGCCTGTTGCGATCAACGCCGGAATAGCCGGGCCGAAAAAGCTGACGGTGAAGCTGCCAGCGGCGAAATAGGGACAGACTATCGTCCTCTGGAAGGACTGAGACAAGGCCAAGACTCCGATTACCGACCGCTGTTCGAGACGATTCGAACAGGGCCGGGGCGGAGTCTTTGGCGTTTACCGCGGAGAGTTATCCCCTCATGCGGGGGTTAATCCAGGCGTAGACTACGTCGGTCATGAAGTTCACGAGCACGTAGGTGAGGCCGATGGCGAGGAGGCAGCCTTGCACCAGGGCGTAGT
>JBAWFY010000470.1:0-11880 GCA_049592335.1 Occallatibacter sp. | reverse complement strand
TGACTGGGGCGTAATTGCCCGGGTTGGAGATGCCGGCCACGTGGACCCGCACACCGGCTCGCAGCTCCGGATGCTGTCCGGAAAATTTCACGTAGACTCCGGAGGTCGCGTCCTGGAGGTAGAGGTGGCGCCAGATTGAATCGACGAACGTGATCACGCCCGTGACGTCAACCGGAAGCGCCAGCGCAGCGCGTGCTGGGGGCAGAGCCCTGAGTTGCGCGATGGTCGCGATGGGAGTCTGAGCCGGGCCTCCCGATTGCTCTAGGAGCGCGGCGGGAATCTCCTTGGCCTGAGCGTAACGCAGGTTGATGGCCAAGCCCTCGGTAAAAGGAAAGCCAGTGACCTCGACGGCGGCGCCAGGACGGAATGCGGGCGGATCGGCGAGCCTGGCTTCGATAGCGCCCCAGGGGTCTTCGATCAGAATGGCGCCTGGATACACGGCGGCTACGCGGCCGCGGAGGAGGACGCGATGGCCGAGCGCAGAGACGTCTTCGCGATAGAGGTCGCGGGTGGATTCGAGCGGGCTGGCGTCCGGCAGCGGCTCAAGCACCTGCACTCCGCTCGCTGAAGGAACCCAGATGCGCGGCGACAGATTGCCATTTCCCACGGGCACCTGCTCGGCAACGCCGACGATACGCACCTTTGCGTCGAGAAGGCGTGAGATATCGCCGGACGGCTTAGCGATAGTCGCGGAAATTTCCTTGCCTCCGGCAGTGAGGTTTAGCCAGGCGTGGCCCCCTGTGTCGGTGTTTTCTTGCTCGATCACGCCCTCGATCTGCACGCGGACGCCGTCCTTTTCGGGTGGGGGAAAGTCCTCGGTGCTCGCCAAAGTAGGCGGAGGAAGCTTGGTGTGCGTTCTGCTGGGGCGGACGCGCACAATCTGTAGGTTCAGGCTGGCGGGACCCATGGCAGGATCGTACTGACCCATTTTGCGGGCGTCGACGGCGACCGTTTGGCCGGCCTGCACACCCTCCATCACCGGATCGGCGGGAATCACGGCGACTCCGGTTTCATCCTCAAGCCAGAAGCGATGGCCCACCTCGTCGGCATAGGTGACCACGCCGATGAGATGTACCGGCGTCGAGGGTTGCACATTTCGCAGGCTGGAGATCGGCGTACCAGGCCGGAGGAACGTGAAGTATGTGTATGCAACAGCCAGGAGAGCGGCCACGAGCACAGCTCCCGCGATGCTGGCCGCCCAAAGCGAAAATCGGTCCCCGTTGCCCTTCATCCCAGTCCTGCCCGGTCGAGCGGAGGCTCTATCTAAACCCACCGCCGCCGTCGCTTCTTTTCCCATTCGCATGAAGGCGTTTCCTCCGGCGCCCACAGGTCATATCGCGACATCGAACTCACCACCAGATCACCTGGGGTAATTCCTCGGCGCCGGCCGGATTCTCTTCCTCTTTCAAATCCAGAGAAGGTTGTATCGATATATAGCGCTATTCGATGTTATTTGGCGATACAACCTTGGGGTGCCTCTGTTGCACTTCATCGGCAGAAACCGCGAAGAGATGATGGGCAGGGCAGAAAAGGGTTCCGCGATGGGTCAGCGTGCCAATACCAAGCATTTTTGGGGAGCGGGAACGCGATCGGTCAGCGGAATCCCGCGCCGATCCGGCGGCATAGAAAAAGGGCAGGCCGCCGAAGCGGTCTGCCCTTTTGAATCCCAGGAGGAGGTGTTGCCCGGTGCAGTTACGGTGCGCGGTGCCCGGCGGAGGGCTTAACCGGCGTGTGGTGCGCCGGACCCTTCTTCGTCTGCTGTACGAATCCATCGCTCAGCACGATCTGCGCCGTCGGTTCCGCGGTAGCTGTCGCGGCAACCTTGGTGTAGGTGTCGTAGGTTCCGTCCAGTTCCACTGCGCCGTTCTGCATCAGCCCGAGCACTGCTCCCGGTACCGGAGCTTCTTTGCAGGCGAGCGGCTCCTTCAGGTTCACGGTGAAATCGGCCACGTGGTTGTCCTTGGCGTCCTGCGTCACGGCCACGTTGATGGCCGTTACCGAAGGTATGATTTCCATCTTATGGATGCGCGCAGCAGATTCGGTCAGAACGTCGCCCATCGCGTCGGTATCGGCCTTCACACCGTTGGCCAGGATGTAGGCCTGCGCTTCCTTGATCCGGAGCTCGCTGGGCGCGGTAGGAACGGCATTGCAAGCCACGGAGTTGGCCAGCTTCACCTCAAACTCCTTCGGCTTGGGCGAGGCGGTCGTGGTCACAATGACCTTCAACACTGTCGCGGGATCGGAGATCAGGTTGCCGGGAACCGGACTGGCCTTGCCCTTGAGCTGAGCCCACAACCCGTTGGCGTCGTCGGCCGAGCCGTTCACAAGGATGTACTCGATGTCTTCAAGGTTCAGCTGGGCCGCAGGAGTGCTGGTGTAAGCGTGATGGGCCAGTTCCTGCGGTGTGGGGGCGGGAGCAATTTGGAACGTCGCGGGCGGAAAGAGCGTGGTCTGCGCCTGAGCTTTGACGTCGTTGATCTGCTTGGTAATGGCGGCGTCGCCATCCAGCGTGCCGTGATACCGCTTGTACCAGTACTCCAGCTGCTGCTCGATCGGCGACTTGAAACCGGCAGGAGCAAAGTCCCACGCCCGGGCGAAGAACCACACAGCCTTGATCTCATCGCGCGAGGGGCCGGGCTTGGCGTAAGCCTGCGCCAGTTGCAGTGTGTCCTGCAGGCCGGGGCCGACCTGCTCGGTCGCGCTCTCAGGATAGAGCATCAGCTCGGCCGTAAACTCCTTCACCGCTCCCGCGTAGTCCTTCTTCGACACCATATCGTCGAACGCGATTGCCGAGTGGTAGAACGGGTAGGTGCCACCGGTCAGGGTCTTCCAGTCGGCGTCCGACATGTCTGCCGGCTTGGGAACCGTGAGGCCCTTCTGCGCCAGTGTCGCCGAATCGTCGCAACTCTGGGGATCGGTGGCGTTGCCGCTCGGGTCGAGCGCCTTGCTGCACTGGTTCTTCTTCACCAGCACGGAAGCGAAGATGGCCTTCATGTTGTTGGGATCGATCTGGAGCATGCGGGTTGCTGCGTTCAGAAGATTGTCCATCTGACCTGTTTGCTGATAGCAGTCGATCATCTGGTCGAGCGCGGCCGACTTGGCCGTGCTCTGGGGATACGTTTTGAGAAAGCTCTCCAGGGCCGCGCATTTCTGCGCCGGATCGCTCTGGGTGGTGGCGTTTTGATAGGCATTGAACTCGGCCGGATCCTGAATCTGAATGGTCTGGCTTGAGCTCAGTGCGCGAACTGCTGGCGTGGAAACAAGGCACATGCCTGCCAATGCCATCGCAGATGCAAAGACTAACTTCTTCATGCAATGCTCCTGGGAACTGCTAGTGGAAATCCGAACACACCCATCCGCCGGGAAAGGCCAACCATCCAACTAGGGCGATTGGGCGACACATCAACGGATAATACGATAACACGGCGACGCACCGCCGCGTAGCAGGATTATAGAAAGCCAACCCGTCCCTGACAAGCAACTTGCGCCGCAATCCCCCGGTTCATGTCCCGGCAACGGGAGCCTGCTGCGGAAGGGGACGGCGCCCATCGGTCGGGTTGGGACAGCCAAGGGATGGGACAGGGTAGGCGCTGCGCTAATGAGTGAGACTGGGCTGGAGGAAAGTGAAATTTTCGAAGGTGCTGGGCATCAGCGGCGGGTTCATAACGGCCAATTGCTCCCTTGCGAATGCGGCGAGTTGCGGATCGATTTTGCCACGCTCGCCTTGGCAGTGCCGACAGAGTTCGAGACCAAGGGGAGACGGGGTGATGTCGAAGCAATCGATCTCGCGATAGGAGGTGAAGTCGAAGAGCTTCTTGATCAGCCCCAGGTTGAACAAATGAGCGAGATCGGTGGCGTTCCGGCCCAGGTCGCTCACGCCGTTGAGCCTCACCATCTCATCGGGGCTCAAAACCACGGAACCGGAGGCGAAGCCGCCCGAAGCCCGCGCCGAATTGCGGACACGCTCGCAGGCGTGAGTGAGGATCCTCGCTTGGTGCGCCGTGATGTGAATGAGCAGATCGACAAAAATCTGATTGGAATCATCGGGCTTATCCACCAGGCAGGACGAGATGAAGAGGCCCTTCCATAGTTCAGTGGTAAGTTCGTCGGGAGCCCAGATGCCCTCTCTGAGGAGATTCGCCACCAGTTTAGGATGGGCGCGGAAGCGATCGGCATCGGGATCTGCGAGAAGCCGGTTCTCCACAGCGCTTGCGAATTTAAAGAGGGCCGCTGCGCGGTCCTTGTCGAGATGCCCGTCCAGGAGAAGGACGGCCTCCTCTGCCCCCGACGGACAAAGGCGGCACAGGAAGAGGACAGTGCGGAGGGTACGGAACACCTGGGCCACCTGAACGGGATCGGTAAGAAACGCCAGGCCGCGGACAAAGACCTCCCATAGCGCCGGGTCGAGACTCGGGGGCGGAACAAAGGCGAACCCCGCGCCGAACTCGTCCTGGCGGACGGCGCGGGCCTGAAGGGTCAATAGCGGCTCCGAGCTTAATTCGGAGGCGCCGTCGATTTCGATTGCGAGGGTGAAGAGCTCGCCCACGGGGAGGGCCTCTTCAATAATGTTCAGGAAGATGCCGGTGGAACTGATGTTCTTAATGGGTGCAGGCGTGTCGGGGAAGTCAAGCCCATAAAGGGCCGTCAGCCCTGCTACTGGCCATCTTTCGGCCCGCGGTCCCTCTGGGTCAAGGCTATGGATCGCACGCTTCAATTCGCTCATCAAAGGCATCGCAGGAAGACCCCCGGCTCAACGTCTGGCGTGATTGCCCGATGGGACCCCGAAGCTCGCGGCGGTGCCTGTCACATGCGGCCTAGGGATGGCCCCATAGTACGAATACACAACTGAGGTCATAAAGATAACACTTTTGTCGTAGAAATAGCCACGAATTTTGGAGGGGAAGCGCCAACCACCCTCCAGGGCGGAAGTTTCCAATAGGCCGTCCGGAGGGCAAACCTCGGGAGGAGCGCCTGTTACCAGCCCCTGGAGGCTATTGCAGCAGCCGCACCAACTCGGACTGTTCGGCCAGAAAGGCGTCATGGCCGTGGGCGCTCTCCATCGCGCGGTAGTCGGCCTGGGCGCCGGCCTGGCGGATGCTCTCGGCAAAGCGCCGCACGTCCTCGGCAGGGAACAGCCAGTCGGTGCTGATCCCGATAAAGCTCAAGCGGGCGCGGATGCGGCCGAATGCGGCTTCGGGAGACTCATAGCCGCGAACCGGGTCCCAGGTGTCCATGGCGCGCAGGATCGCAAGATAAGCATTGGCATCGAAACGCTCGATGAAGCGCCTGCCCTGGTGGTCGAGGTAGCCGCCAATATCGAAACGGCCGCCGATCAGGCCGCCGCAGGCGCCATCGGCCAAGTAGGGGTCCTCGCCGCTGCGATCCGGGTTGCGCCCGTAGCGCTCGTCGAAGAGCGGAGCGGATTTGTAACTGATCATCGCAATCTGGCGGGCCAGCGACAGCCCGCGGCGCGGCGGCCTTTGCGGCAGATAGCGCCCACCAGCCCACTCGGGATCGTGCTGAATGGCCTGGCGCTGCAGATGATTGAGCGCGAGGCCCATCGCCGAAAGCGGCGTAACGCCGATGACGAGTGCGCGCTCCACGCGTTCGGGATGGAGAATGGTCCACTCCAGCGCCTGCATGCCGCCGATGGACCCGCCAAGGGCCAGACGCAACTTGCGGATGCCAAGCGAATCGAGCAGCCGCGCCTGCGCGCGCACGTTGTCACGCACGCCGACGAGCGGGAAATCCGGACCGTAGATTTTGCCTGTTTCGGGATGGACGGACCCAGGCCCCGTGGAGCCGTAACAGGAGCCCAGCATGTTGATGCAGATGACGAAGTCGTGCTCCAGCGAGAGGACCGCGCCGGGAGCGAAGATTTCTGGCCACCACGAGCCGACGAGCGCCGAGCCCGTGAGTGCGTGACAAACCAATACGGCATTGTCCCGCGCCCGATTCAACCGACCGTAGACGGCGTAATGCAGCGTAGGACAGACGAGGGCTTTGCCGCACTCAAGCGGCAGCGAGCCGTCCAGAACGAAGTCGCCTTCGTAGGTCGGCTCGATGATCTTGGGTGGCGAAGCGCCGCTGCGATTGAAACTATCGGACATAAAACAGCTTTCAGCTTTCAGCTTTCAGCCATCAGCTTCGCTTCCGAATCGCTTGGCCCGACGCCGCGGGTTCGGAAGCTGAGAGCTGAAAGCTGATAGCTAAGAACTGCTCCTCCTATTGTGCCGCATGAGCCTTGGCCGCGCCGGCAAACTTGTGTCCGTTCGCCACCTCGATGGCCTGATCGATATCGGCGAGGATGTCGCGAATGTCCTCGATGCCGACCGAAAGCCGCACCAGCTCGGGCGTGACGCCGGTTGCCGCCTGCTCCTCCACCGAGAGTTGCTGATGCGTCGTCGAAGCCGGATGAATCACCAGCGACTTGGCGTCGCCGATGTTGGCCAGCAGCGAGAACAGCTCCAGCGTGTTGATGAACTTCTTGCCCGCATCGTAGCCGCCCTTAATCCCAAACGTGACCAGCGCGCCCGCGCCATTGGGCAGATACTTTTTTGCCCGCGCGGCGTAGCGGCTGGACGCAAGGCCGGGATAATTGACCCACTCCACGCCGTGATGCTGTTGAAGATGATGGGCCACAGCCAGCGCGTTCGCGGAGTGGCGTTCCATGCGCAGGTGCAGCGTTTCAATGCCCTGCAACAGCAGAAACGCATTGAACGGCGAAAGCGCCGCGCCCGTGTCGCGCAGACCTTCGATGCGCGCTTTGAGGATGAACGCCAGGGGCCCGAAGGTTTCCGAGTAGCGCAGTCCGTGATACGAGGGATCGGGCTCGGTGAAGGCTTTGAAGCGGCCTGAAGCGGCCCAGTCGAACTTGCCGGCATCCACAATCACGCCGCCGATCGCGGTGCCGTGCCCGCCTAAAAACTTTGTGGCCGAATTCACGACAATGTCCGCACCCCATTCAATGGGCCGCACCAGCGCCGGCGAGGCCGACGTGTTGTCGATGATCAGCGGCAGTTTGTGTTCGTGAGCGATCTTGGCGAGAGTCTCTACATCGGCAATGTCGAGCTTGGGATTGCCGAGGGTCTCCGTGTAGACGGCGCGCGTCTTGTCGTTGATGGCCTTGCGCAGCCCGTCGAAATCATCGGCATCGACAAACTTTACATTGATCCCCAACTTGGGCAGCGTGTAGTGAAAGAGATTGTAGGTGCCGCCATACAAGGAAGTTGTTGACACAATCTCTTCGCCTGCCCGGGCAAGTGTGGTGATGGTGAGCGTTTCCGCCGCCTGGCCCGAGGCCGTGGCCAGCCCTGCCGCGCAGCCTTCGAGCGCCGCCACGCGCTTCTCAAAGACGTCGGTCGTCGGGTTCATGATGCGCGTGTAGATGTTGCCGAACTCCTGCAAGGCGAAGAGACGGCCGGCATGGTCGGCGTCCTGGAAAAGATACGACGTGGTCTGGTAGATGGGCACGGCGCGCGCGCCGGTTGCGGGGTCGGGGGATTGCCCGGCGTGAACGGCCTGGGTGGCAAGCTGATACTGCTTCGGTTCCGGCATGGTCATCTCCTTGTGTAAATGCTTTGATCCAAAAGTAGAAGCGCGGAGCGCCCAAAAGGGAAAGTGCGGAGCACACGCAAAACGGCCCGCGTCCGTCATCGGACTCGGGCCGTCAGGCTTTGAGAATCGCTTGCGCCGCGAACACTATCGCTGCTCAAGAGCCACACGGACGGGTCCGCACGCCATAGACATGCACATGGCCATGACCCGAATTCCGTTCGCTCCTATCTTGCGCATACCATGCAGTATCTGCTGAACTTGCTGTTTAAGTCAACTTGCAAATCGGGGTTTTCATTCCACCGCGCCGCAGCCGGAAGGCGATAAAGGTTGCCGCCAGGCCCAGACCGGAGAACGTCAGCGGCAGGGTACCGGGCTCGGGTGTTTCAGCGACTACGAAGATATCGTCGGCGCCGACATGTGGAGCGCCCGCGTAGACGGTCGCCGTCAAAATCGGATCGCCGTGGCCGGTGCCCGCTCCCATGTAGTCTCCCATGAATTCGGCCGGAGTGACCGTGCTGTCGAAGCTGAAATCCATCAGCGAGTCGTCCGGCTCGATGTCAGTGGTGGTGGTTGTCCATTGGATGGCCTTGCCGCCGTTGGTTGTCGTATCGGTCCAGCCCGTCGGGGACATCACGTCGGTTGGAGCCGCGGGCATGAATCCCGCTCCCGGGATCCAGCTGAACCAGAAAGTTCCGATGGATGTTGTGCCGGTGTCGTGAACGGTGATTTGGTAGTTGAACTCGCCGGGGGCGATTTGGGTGGAAGACATGGTTGCTGTTGCGGAGATACCAGTGGCATAAGCGCTTGTTGACATGATCGCCACGGCTCCTGCAACAAGGACAAGCGTAGTAATACGGGGGAGGTACCGGAACATAGTTTGTTCTCCTTGACCGGATTCTAGGAAATTGGCGGGAACGAGTTGTCAGGCAATTGTCAGGCAAAGATAAAAATCGTTTAAGTAGAGTACTTTCGACATCTTGCTGGGATTTTGGATGGTTGGACGTTTCTTCAGTCCAAACTTCATCGCGGGCAACCATCTTCCGGCCTCGTGAATCTAATCGCAAACCATCGCGCCGTCCGGAAATGCCTGTGCCGCGTCTTCGATCTCCGGCTCCGCGCTCTCGCCGGCCCCTTCGCCCGATTCGATCCGCGCCACAAAGAATCGCTCGACTTCGCTCAGCACATCCGGGCCATTGTGCGCATGGTAGATGGCCGCGCGCAGCTTGGCGCCGCCCGGCACGCCGTGCGTGAACCACGTGGCAAACTGCTTCATCTTCCCCACCGGGTCGCCCATCCTCGCGTCGCGCGGCAGATCCTTCGTCGCTTCGGCCTCGGCCATCAACATCTCAAAGTATGCGCGAATCATCTGGAAGCGGTCCTCGGTGGTCGGCCGCGTGTAGCTGCCCGTCGCCGTGTACTCGGCAATCTGGCGGAAAATCCACGGATTTGCCGGCGCCGCGCGTCCGATCATCACCGCGTCGCAACCGGTTTCGGCCACCATCGCCGCTGCATCCTCCGGCGTGCGCACGTCTCCGTTGCCCAGCACCGGCAGCTTCACCGCATCCTTCACCGCGGCAATCCAGTTCCACTGCGCCTGGCCGCTGTAGCCCTGTTCGCGTGTGCGCGCATGGAGCGCCAATCCGTTGAGGCCTTCGGCCTCGGCCATGCGCGCCAACTCCACGCATACAATCTGGTTCTCGTTCCAGCCCATGCGGAACTTGACGGTGAAGGGAATTGTCACCGCCTTGCGAATGGCACGAAAGATCTCGCCGATCTTCGGCAGATCGCGCAGCAGACCCGACCCGCCATTCGAGCCAACCACCCGCTTTGCCGGGCAGCCCAGATTCAGATCAACCGTATCGAAGCCCGTCTCTTCCACAATGCGTGCGGCATCTGCCAGCGTCTCGGGATTCGACCCGAACAACTGCGCTCCGATGGGATGCTCATCGTCGTAGAACGTCAGGTAGCGCCGCCGCTTGGTCTCGCGCATCCGCGAAAGCCCATCGGCTGAAGTGAACTCCGTCATCAGCAGCCCGCACCCGGACTGCGCATTCGTAATTGCCGCATCGATCTGCGAATCGCATACAGAATTGGGTGCCCCACATCTCGATTCTGAGATGTGGGAGGCCAGGTCGGCATTCGAATCGGCTTTCGCGTGAGTAAAGAGGCTCGCGTGCCGTATAAACCGCCGAAACACAGTGTCCGTGACTCCAGCCATCGGCGCCAGCACCGTCGCAGGCCGCACCACTACCGCGCCAATGCGCACCTCCGCAGGAACCCGCGCCTCGGCGGGCATTTCGTGCTCCACCGGATTGTCCCAGTCCTTCTTTACGGTGAATCCACGTTGCGGCATGAATCTCCACTTTCGTTAAGCCGGTTCATCGCAGGTCGGCGAACTTGTCGATGACCGTCGCCAGCAGCCTGAGATACATCTCGTTGAACTCCTGCGCGTGGCCGGCCGCCTCGTAGTCCTTCCTCAGCTTCTGGAAGTCGTTGATGAAGTCCACGTAGCCGTAGAAGCGAACAACTTTCGTAACCAGGTCTCTTCTGATGACTCCGACATTTTTGACCTGCTTGTCGTAGACATCATGAGAGAACGGAATAAGCTGGTGGTGACTGGCGGTGTTAGCGGCAACACATGGCCGCCAGAATTCCTCGTGCTCCCTGATGAGCTCCCACAGCCTTCCCGTTTCAGCGAGGATGGCTCTGTTGACGGAGCCGTTCTCCCAAAACTTGCGGACAAAATAAAAGCCAAAGCCGAGGATCGCTACCCAAATCGCGGGGTCTGTCAGCAACTCATGCATGCGTCACCGTCTCCACAATCGGCCGCCCTTCCTGCAACCACGCGCCTCAGCGGGCCGCCATTCGCCCTAAACAAACGGAGGCCTCCGCCGAAGCGGAGGCCCTCTGGTTCAACTCGCGCCCGGCTTACTTCGATGCTTTCGCCGCGTCGGCCTTGGCTGTGTCGCTCTTGGCGTACTTACGGCGGAAGCGTTCGACACGCCCTGCGGTATCGACCAGACGCTGCTTGCCCGTAAAGAACGGGTGGCAAACCGAACAGATTTCCACGTGAATGTCGCCCTTGTGGGTCGACCGCGTCTCAAAGCTGCTTCCGCAGGCGCACATTACGCGCACCGCGGCATAGTTGGGATGAATCTTTTCCTTTGGCATCGACAGACAAACCTTTCCTGCGCTCTTCGCTCCTTATATTGTAAGGGGGATTCGCCGGGGAGCGCAATGTGGAAGCCAAGTCGGTAGTGGCTCAGTTTGAATAGTCTTGAAAGGGGCCACGAGTTTACGTGTGCCGTAAGATGCGAGGATTCGATGGGCTTTCAGCACCGGCGAGATATGCTTTTTCAGACTCACCTACTTGTCCAATCCAGCTCATTGACATCGAAAGGGAGTCAATAGTATGGTTTCGCAATCTTAATGATTCAAGGGAGATCTGCGATGAAATGGAAGTTTAGCGCGCTATTGCTCTGCGCTTGCCTCGTTCCTATGGCTCAGGCCAGGGACAAAAACAAGACTCCTTTGCCGGACGCCTGCGGCGACGAAAACGCAAAGTTCGATGTCAAACTGCAGAGTAACCCGTCTGCCTCATTAACTCCCGATCCTGGAAAAGCGTTGATTGTCTTTATTGATCAGACGCAACATTTTAAGGAGGTAATCCGGTTTGCCATAGATGGGACCTGGGTTGGTGCTAATTACGGCAACTCCTATTTCACAGTTGCTGTTGCGCCTGGCGAACATAACCTTTGCGGGGCTTTTCAGCGCTCGGGAGACAAAGCCCGCTCCTTGTCCGGAATGACGAATTTTACAGCCGAAGCCGGCAAGATCTATTACTGGGAATCTGTGATTGGCAATTTGAATTACCAACTCGCTGCAGTGCCCGCAGACGCAGCGTCCCTGCCCGGGCCTTCTACACCCCCTCGTTCCGTAGGGAACGGGGTAATATACGTCTCATACAGATTCTTGACGGAACAACAGGGGAAGTACGCATTAAAAACGTCGGAACTGGCAGGCTCAAGTCCCAAGAAGTGATCTAGTGCGCGGTTCGGGCTGCGCATATCCGCAAATTCCTTGGTGGGATCCTCATGGAACTCTCTAGAAGAATCCCGCCAGGGAACTCCAGCTACTAGCTTTCAGCCGGCGGCTTGTCTTTGCCAGGTCAGGTCTTGGGGTTCTCCTAAGCCCCTTCAATAGGGCGCAAATCGCTAAAAGCTAAAAGCTAAAAGCTAAAAGCTAAAAGCTAAAAGCTAAAAGCTAAAAGCTAAAAGCTAAAAGCTAAAAGCTAAAAGCTAAAAGCTAAAAGCTAAAAGCTAA
>JBAWFY010000469.1:0-2772 GCA_049592335.1 Occallatibacter sp. | reverse complement strand
GAACTTCCTTTGTGACGTGGTCCATAGCGACACGATTATCGACTTATCTCTTGGCATAGAGCTTGAGATCGTCCGGACCGATCTGGTCTGAGGGCACAAGCTTGTAGTGTTTTTCTTCAACCATCTTTACTTCCGTCCCATCAAGAACGAGTTCAAAGAGCGCGATCACATCATCTGACATGAATTGAGCGGAAACGGACCTGCACGTTAGAAGGGGGTATTTTTCACGACACCACGTTACATCCTGAGTGGTTTGTACGACGCTCACCTTGTCGGTTCCCCCTTTCGCTTGTACTGGCAGGATGAAATGTTCACCGTGACGATTCAGGCCGACATAGATTTCATCGATTTCGATTTGCGTTCCCCCCATGGCCTTCACCGTCGTACGAAGATGATTTTGTAACGAATACGTCGTCAAACCCAGGAAGATGTCCATCAGGCGGTTATAGCGCACCTTCGCCAGCAGAGCCTGCTCATCGGTTAATGCGTACAAGGATATGATTTCTGGCGTCGCATCCGGTATTTTGATTGCTATCCTATTCGGGTTAGGAATGATGTTGGCGAGCTTCGCAAGCCGGAAACGATACACAGACCTGCCCGCGAGTTCAATAATCCACTCGTGATCCAGGCCGGCGGTCTCTGTTATGGAATCTGGTAGCTTGACGCGAAAACGGAAGGTATAGGGAAGGTCTCCCAGATTATCGGGCAATACGATTCCCAATTTCTGAGCTACGTGCCGGAATTCATCGCGGGTGAATTCGAATTCAGTCATTCCGCGCTTGTAGTGACGAGAAAAGACTTCCGCGATGATTACCTTGTAGCGGTTCGGTCGGCGGGCTTTAGGTTTTGCTTCTTTCTTAGGCATGTGCGTCGATCTCGCGCCGAATGCGTTGGGGAACCGTGTTCGCCGGAACGCCGTAGTGCGCTGCGGCCTCCGACATGTCGAACGAGAGAAGTCGCGTGTCGCCAAGCGGAATGGGATTTTGATCGTTTCGCGGCTCGGCGTTGCTAAATGCTTCGCGGACTTTGGCCGCGACGGCACGCGCCAGAATAGGTGGGACCGAGTTGCCGATCTGTCTAAAGCCGTGCCACTTGGTCACATGGAAACGGAACCAATCGGGATAAGAGTGGAGTCGGGCAGCCTCGCGAACAGTTATGCACCGAGGAGAAAAGGGATGGATAGGCCGAGGCGAAGTAAACGCACCTCGATCACTCGCCGTACCTGCGCGTATTGTGTTGCAAATACCGTTGGGATCGAGTTTTAGAAAGCGGCTCACGGGCTCCGTCTCGCCTTGTTTTGTCTGGACAAAGCGTTTCTTGGAGAGCGCGCTGTGAACGGTTCTACGGCTCGATGTCAACAGAGTCGGTTCGAACTCGCGAGGGGTCGAGTGGTCGTCGGGGTCGGCAATATCGCCCCGGAGCGGAGCGGCGTAATCCGTAGGTTTCCTGAATCTTGCCATGACCCAATCCCGTTCAAGCAACTCTTCGTAGTCGTCGGCTTCTGGAAGATCCTTAAGAGCGTCCCATACCGTGGGTGTTGCCTCGGCAAAGAGATTCTCTGCCATTGAGGAATGTGTCGCGCCGGGATAGTCCGGCAGCGGAAAACCCTTGCGTGCGCCTAAAAGAAATAGGCGCTTGCGATCCTGAGGCACGCCATATTCGGCGGCGTTCAATACGCGGTAGTCTTCGACGACGCGGTAGCCATTTCCTCTGAACTTTCCAATGATCTCTTCCAGAAACCTGCGATGCTTTCCGATCGTCAAACCTTTTACATTTTCGAAGACAAAGTACGACGCCTTCAGGTCTAGAACGAGACGAACGAAGTGATGAACTAGTGAATTCCGCGGATCGTCTAACGCCCTGTGCCCGATCAGCGAAAACCCTTGGCAGGGTGCTCCTCCGAAAACAACATCCACAGTCGCGCTGCCAATCCGCGAATTTCGACGGATGTATTCTCCATTGATTTCTGCCACGCTGCGGCAGATCGAGGAGCAATTCGGGAAGTTAAACTCATGTGTCGAGCAGTGGATCGGGTCGTATTCGACGCTAGCTGCTACATCGAAGCCCGCCTGCTCAAATCCGAGGCTCAATCCTCCTGCGCCTGCGAACAGGTCAACGCCGATCGGTTTTTTCCGAGATTTCATGGTAGTTTTCTGTTATTCATCACCGTTTTAACACGGATTAGCTACGCAGCCACACTAGAAACGTCCGACTCGGCGAGAAGTGTAGGAAAAAGAGAACTAAATATGCGGATCGGGCCCAATTTGGGCAGAATGGACTTGGGTTGTCGGTTCCCGGGGGCACCCTCAGTTTAGTTGGGTAGGATGAACGGGGACCGGGGATTTAGGGTTCAGCCCTTGCACAAACTTCGCCCAAATTTCTTCGCCTACTTTTGCCGGTAATTTCCGCTTCCGGCGCACGATAGAGACAGAATGCATTGCCCGAGCGGGTCCGCTCGGGCAATCGGCCCAGCGGCCCGACTGAAACCTGAAACCAGACACCCGAATCCTGCAGCTAAGTCCTTTGCTCTCTAGATCTTGACCAGCAAGTGGCTGAAAAAAGGAATCTTGCACATTTAACTTGAGCTTATAGTTCTGAAAACAAATAACATCGTTCCAAAAGAGGGGGAGGGGGGCTCCCCATTGCGGTACGGACCGGGGACATAGCTGACATTTTGAACGGGGGACATACCTGACACTGCCGAACAGGGTCGTGGTGGCGGTACAACGTCGTCATGGCCTGGAAAACGAGCAGTGCGATGGACGAGAAGTT
>JBAWFY010000468.1:0-9755 GCA_049592335.1 Occallatibacter sp. | reverse complement strand
TCACCTTGCTGCGCACCAGTTCCAGAACCTCACGAACCATTTGGCCCGCGCGGCGCATCTTATCGATCTCCTGCGACGACTTCAGTACGACTGCCACTTCATCCCAACCTTCAATTCACCTGCACGCACAAACCCGCCGCTACAGTTACGCTGCCTGGCGCAACCGTTCAACGGCGGAAACAATTCCGGCCGCAATCTCCGGGATCGGCCGGTCACCATCGACTTCCGCAAATCGTCCCAGCTCGCGAGAGTGCTCGACGACGGGCCGAGTGAGGGCTTCGTAAGCGCGCATGCGCTCCTTGAAAACCTCTTCCGTGTCGTCGGCTCGCTGGGTCAGCGCCGCACCCTCAACATCGCAAATCCCATCCACCTTCGGGGGGTGCATGTAGATGTTGTAGATGGTCTGGCAGACAGGACAATTCCGGCGCCCGGTGATGCGGCGCAATAACTGATTATAGTTCACTTGGATGCTGACCGCAACGACCGGCAGGGATTCAGGTTGCGCCTGCAGGCGGCCATCCAGCCAGTCGGCCTGCCCCAAGGTTCGCGGGAAGCCGTCGAGAATGTATCCGCGGGCCGTATCCGGCTCGAGCATTCGCAGAGCTACCATCTCGTTGACCAGGGAATCGGGCACCAGCTCGCCCCGGCCCATGATCTCTTTGGCTACCTTACCCAGTGTCGTGCCCTTGGCCACGTTGGCGCGGAGCAGGTCGCCGGTGGAAATCTGCGGGATCTCCCAGATCTTAACCAGCTCCTTGGCCTGGGTTCCCTTGCCCACACCCGGAGCACCCAACAAAAGAATCGGGCCGGGTACGGTTGTCGATTCCGTGTCCCGGCCGCTTTGCATTGCAACCCCAGATGAAACTGAAGATGACATTACCAGTTTTTCCTTCCGCGGATGCGACCGGAGCGCGGGGAAAAGCCGTCATAGTGGCGCATGATCAGCTGCGATTCGATCTGGTTGACTGTATCCATGGCCACACCTACAACGATGAGGAGCGAGGTGCCGCCAAAGTAGAAGTTTACGTTCATTCCGTGAATCATCCAATTAGGAAGATTCTCGAAAAACCTCCCGATAAGCCAAATCTTGTCGAAGCGGATGCCCGAGATGAGGAAAGTGGGGATCATCTGGACAACGATCAGGTAAAGCGCGCCTACGAGCGTAATGCGCGTGAGGATGTCGTTGATAAAGTCCGAGGTGCGCTTGCCAGGCCGGATGCCGGGGATGAACGATCCGGACTTGCGGAAGTTGTCGGCAATGTCGTCGGGGCGCATCACGATCGATACGTAGAAATACGCGAAGAAGATGATGCCCAGGACGTTCAGGAGTTCGTACCAGGGATAACCCGGGGTGAGCGCCTGAATAATGGGCTGCAGGAAAGGACTCTTCTGCACCCAGTCCACCTGGCCGAAGAGCAGAGGCGCAGAGAGGATGGAGCTGGCGAAGATGATCGGCATAACGCCGCCGGAGTTTACCTTCAGCGGCAGGTGGCTCGACTGGCCGCCCATCATGCGGCGGCCCACGATGCGGCGCGCGCTCTGGATGGGGATGCGGCGCTCGCTGCGCTCCACATAGACGATAAAGGCCACGACCGCGGCCATGCCCACTACCAGCAGCAATACGACGATGAGGCTCAGCGGTCCCCAAGCGTCGGTCTGCACCTTCTGCACCAGGCCGATCACGCCGCGCGGCAGACCGGCGACAATGCCGGCGAAGATCAGCAGGCTCATGCCGTTGCCGATGCCGCGATCGGTAATCTGCTCGCCCAGCCACATGATGAAGGTGGTGCCCGCGGTGAGCGTAAGCACGCTCAGCAGGATGAATCCCGGTCCCGGATGCAGCACCAGTCCCTGCTTGGTGAGAATGGCCGCGATACCGATCGATTGCAAGACCCCCAGAACTACGGTCATGTAGCGCGTCCACTGCGTGATCTTGCGGCGGCCCAGTTCGCCTTCCTTCTGGATGCGCGCCAACGGCTCATAGACCACGGTCAAAAGCTGGAAGATGATGGACGCGGTGATGTAGGGCATGATGCCCAGCGCGAAGATCGTCATGCGGCGCAGCGTGCCGCCGCTGAACAGGTCCATCAGTCCGAACATGGTGCCGTTCTGCTGGCTGAACATCAGCTCCAGTTGGGCGGTATTGACGCCGGGCGTAGGAATCCAAGCGCCAAGACGGTAGACGGCCAAAATGGCTGCGGTGAAAAACACCCGCTTGCGCAGGTCGGGAATCCGGAAGATATTGAGAAATTTCTCAAGCATGTCGAGTGATCCGCTTCAGGCGCGATAGCGCCGGTCAAATCGTACCTTGATCGTGCTTCCTCTACTTCGATCCCGTTCGCCGGTGTCCCTTTCGCTTTAAGACTACCGAACCCAGGGTACCGCGGACGTGCGTTACGTCACAGGAGAACGGCCTTTAGCCCTTAGTTTTTAGCCTTTAGCTTCATTGTGCGATGTTAAGCGTCGACCGGAAGTGAGCTAAGAGCTAAAAGCTGAGAGTTAAAAGCCGCGTTCTTACGCTTTCGCCGGGGCTGTCTCGCCGCCCACGACCACGGCCTTGCCGCCAGCCTTCTCGATCTTTTCGGCTGCGGACTTTGAAAACTTGTGGGCGTGGATAGTGATGGCCTTCTTGAGCTCGCCCGAACCGAGAACCTTGATGAGCGCACGCTTGCTGGCGGCAAGGCCCAGCCTGCGGAAGTCGTCGAGCGCGAGCTCGGCCACGCCCAGCTCCGCGATGCGGTCCAGGTTCACAACCGTGTATTCGGTGCGGAAGATATTCGTGAAGCCGCGCTTGGGCAGGCGACGGTGCAGAGGCATCTGGCCGCCTTCAAAGCCGCGCATCAGGCTGGAGCCGGAACGCGATCCCTGGCCCTTGTGGCCGCGGGTTGAGGTCTTGCCCATGCCGGATCCCATACCCCGGCCCACGCGCTTACGCCCGGTGTTGGCCTTCCTGGGCGCGCGCAAATTCGATAGATTCTTTGGCATATTCTCCTCGCTATAACGCCGCCTGAGTGTGTCTCGGCGACTCGCGTCTTAAAAAAGCTCTCAGCTGTCAGCCTCCAGTTCGTCTCGCGATCGCGAGACCCTGGGCTCAGCACCAAAAGCTGAAGGCTGACAGTTACCGAATCTACTTCTCCACAATCCTCACCAGGTGCGGCACGGCCTTGACCATTCCCCGCACCGAATCGGTGTCTTCGCGCTCGACGATCTGGTTGAGGCGCGTAAAGCCCAGGCCCTTCACGACCAGCTTATGCTTGGTGGGCGTGCAGATGGCAGAGCGGTAGTACTGAATGCGAATCTTCTTCGGTGCCGGCATCAGAGCTCCTCCACCTGCTTGCCGCGCATCGTGGCCACTTCGGCCCTGTCGCGCAATTGCGCCAGCGCGTCGAAGGTCGCCTTAATCACGTTGTGCGGGTTCGGCGAGCCGATGCTCTTAGTGAGCACATTCTGCACGCCAGCCGAGGTCATCACCGCGCGCACCGCGCCGCCGGCAATCACGCCCGTGCCTTCAGGCGCCGGCTTGAGCAACACCTGGCCCGAGCCGAAGCGGCCGAGGACCTGATGCGGAATCGTGGTGTCGGTCAAATGGACCTTCACCAGGTTCTTCTTGGCCGATTCGATTCCCTTGCGAATGGCCTGGGGAACCTCCTTGGCCTTGCCCGATCCGTAGCCCACTACGCCAGAGCCGGCGTCGCCCACCACCACCAGTGCGGCAAACGACATATTCTTGCCGCCCTTCACCACCTTGGTGACGCGATTGATGGCCACCACCTGATCCTTCAGGTTGAACTGGTTGGCATCGAGTTTCTTGGTCAACATCGTCATTGCTGTCCTTTTTGAGCTTTCAGCCTCTAGCTGCTAGCTTCTAGCCCCATCTCGCTTCCGCCTCCATCTCTACTCCAGCACGAAAATGCTGGAAGCTAGAGGCTAGAAGTCAGGAGCTGCTTTCAGAATTCCAGTCCCGCCTCGCGCACCGCATCGGCGAGCGCCTTCACGCGGCCGTGATAGAGATAGCCGCCGCGATCGAAAACCACTTGCTTGATGCCCTTGGCCACGGCCTTCTCGGCAATCGACTTACCGATCTCCCTAGCCGCCGCCACATTGCCGCCGGTCTTCGACTTTGCCTCGATGGTCGAGGCCGAAACCAGCGTCTCGCCCTTCTGGTCGTCGATCACCTGCGCGTAGATGTGGTTGAGCGAGCGATACACGTTCAGCCGCGGCCGTGCCGCGGTCCCCGCCATCTTCTCGCGGATGCGCGTGTGAATGCGCTGGCGAATCTCGTTTCTCTTAAACTGCGTAATCATTGCTTCTCTCACCTATCGGCGGAACCGCCTTGCGGCTCCGTTCGGATTTTTCCAGTGGTCAGTTGTCAGCGATCAGTTTCTTCTTGCTTCCGCAACCTGCGACAACTGATCCCCAAATTCTGAGCCCTGCCCTCTTTCGGTCCGCAGTCCAAAGGTAAGTTGTCAAAGCATAACCAGCACGAAAAAACTGATCGCTGACAACTGACCACTGCTTTTACTTCGCTCCAGTCTTACCGGCCTTCTTCTTAAGTTTCTCGTTCGAGTAGCGCACGCCCTTGTTCTTGTAAGGGTCGGGCTTGCGCAGCGAGCGCATATCGGCCGCCACCTGGCCCACCTTCTGCCGGTCGACGCCGCTCACGGTCAGGTGCGTCTGCTTGGGATCGATTGTGACTTCAATGCCCGCGGGCAACGGAAACTCGATAGGGTGCGAGTAGCCCAGCGTGAACACCACCGTGCCCTTGCCCTTCAACTCGGCGCGATAGCCGATGCCCACGATGTCCAGTTCCCTGGTCCAGCCCCTGGTCACGCCTTCGACGGCGTTGTTCATCAGGGCGCGGGTGAGCCCGTGCAGCGCGGCCTTGTCGTCGCTCGTGCGCTCGACTTCCAGATTCCAGCCTGCCGTGCGCAGCGTGACGCCGTCGGCAAGCAGCACCGGCACCTTGCCCTTAGGGCCTTGTACGAGCACGGTGTTGCCATCCACTTTGTACGTCACTCCCGTTGGCAGCGGGATCGGCTTCTTTCCAATACGCGACATTCTCAAAAATCCTTCTTGGCTTGCGAGTCCCGAAAAGCAATTGGCCGCGATAAGTTGTCCGCGATCGGTTCCAACGCTTTCGTTCCACTGCAGCCCGAACAGCAGCTTCTAGCTACTAGTCTCTAGCTCCATCTCGCGATTGCCTCATTCTTCGCTCCAGCGCGAAAAGGCTAGAAGCTAGAGGATGGGAGCTAAAAGCTGTCTCTACCACACTTCGCACAACACTTCGCCGCCCACGCCTTCGCGGCGCGCCTGGCGGCCGGTCATCACACCCTTGGGCGTGGTCATAATCGAGATGCCGAGGCCGCCTTGCACGCGCTTGATCTCGTCGCGGCCGATATACACGCGGCAGCCGGGACGGGAGATGCGCGCCAAGTCGCGGATGGCCGCTTCCGTGCTGCCGTACTTCAGATACACGCGCAGCACCTGCTTGCCTTCCTCTTCCTGCACCTTGTAGTTCGAGATGTAGCCCTCTTCCTTCAGGATGCGGGCGATCTCGGTCTTCAGCTTCGAAGCCGGAACATCGAGCTTCTGATGACGCGCCCGGATGGCATTCCGGATGCGCGCCACGAAATCTGCTACTGGATCCGTCAGACTCATTCCTTCTCCTTCATTCCCCGTTCGTCCGCCGTAGCGGAAACCTGCGGGAATGTTGCGGGGCTTACGCCCCAGTGATCAGTGTTCAGTGTTCAGTGGTCAGTTGAATCTTGCTCTGGCTCGCCGCGGCGGCCAGCGCTTGCACGAACTTGCTGACCACTGATCACTGTCCACTGACAACTGTCTTGCTACCAGCTCGACTTGTTGACGCCGGGGATTTCGCCCTTGAGCGCCAGCGCGCGGAAACACAAACGGCATACGCCGAACTTGCGCAGGAAAGCCCTTGGCCGCCCGCACAGTTGGCAGCGATTGTGCTTGCGGCTGGAAAACTTCGGCTTGCGCGCGTCCTTCACTCTTTTTGCAGTGGTTGCCATAAAACCTCGAAAAACAGCTACTAGCTTCTAGCTACTAGCTTTTAGCTCGTTCTTGCCGGGAACAGCTTTTTGTCCCCGGAAAGTGCCGAATCTTGTTTTGCTTCAGCCGCCTGGTCCGCCTCAATCAAGCTGGAGGCTAGGAGCTAGCAGCTAGAAGCTTGTTCTTACGCTCCCTGGCGGAAGGGCATGCCAAAATGCTTGAGCAGCGCCCGCGCCTGGTTGTCGTCCTTCGCCGTGGTCACGATGGTGATGTTCATGCCCTTCAGCTTTTCCACCTTCGAGTAGTCGATCTCGGGGAAGATCAGCTGGTCGCGCAGGCCGAGCGTGTAATTGCCGCGCCCGTCAAAACTCTTTGTTGAAACACCACGGAAATCGCGGACGCGCGGCAGCGCAATCGAGATCAGGCGATCGAGAAACTCGTAGGCCTTATCGGCACGCAGTGTGACCATGGCCCCAATCGCATTGCCGGTGCGCACATGGAAGGCCGCAATCGACTTCTTCGCCTTCGTGGTCACCGGCTTCTGGCCGGCGATGTGCGTCAAATCGGCCACCAGCGGGTCCAGCAGCTTCGAGTTCTGCGTGGCTTCGCCCAGGCCCATGTTGATCACGATCTTTTCCAGTTTCGGCACCGCCATCGGATTCTCAAGCCCCAGCTCCTTTTGGAGCGCCTGCTTGATCTCCTTGTGGTACTTTTCCTTCAATCTTGCCGCCATGTTGCTCACTCCGTTCGCCCAGCTAACAGCTCTCAGCTATCAGCCTTCAGCTCATCCTGCTTTAGCCGCTTCTCTCAAACTCAGCACGAATAAAGTTGAGAGTTGAGAGCCGTCTTACCTACTTCTTGGTGGGCAGCTCCTGCCCGCACTTCTTGCAAATGCGCTGGTGGGTGTCGCCAGCGACTTTGTAGCCAACTTTTGCCACGCCGCACGACGGGCAGACCAGCGCCACGTTCGAAATGTTGATTGGCGACTCCTGCTCGGCGATTCCACCCTGGGTGCGCTGCCGGCTGGTCTTGCTCGAAACCGTCTTTTTGACCACGCGCACGTGCTCAACCAGCGCAGTTCCCTTGTCGGGAAATACGCGCAGCACGCGGCCCGTCTTGCCCCGGTCGGAGCCGGTTAGCACCTTGACCTGATCGTTGCGATGAATCGTCAAACTCGGCATTTTCTTCTCCAGCTTTCAGCTCTCAGCTATCAGTTCATCTTGCTTCGGCCGAGGCCTTCAGTTCAGCACGAAAAAGCTGAAAACTGAGAGCTGACGGCTGATAGCTGCCCTTACACCACCTCGGGTGCAAGGGACACAATCTTCAAAAACTTCTTCTCGCGCAGCTCGCGGGCCACGGGTCCGAAGACGCGCGTGCCCACCGGCTCGTGATCGTCCGAGATCACCACGGCTGCATTCTCGTCGAAGCGAATGTAGGTGCCGTCGCGGCGGCGATACTCCTTGCGCGTGCGCACGATGACCGCTTTCACCACCTTGCCCTTTTTCACGGTGCCGTCGGGAGAAGCTTCTTTCACCGCCGCCGTCACAACATCGCCCAAACCGGCCTTCACGCCCAGCCCGCCGCCCAGCGGCAGAATCACCTGCAACTTGCGCGCGCCGGAGTTGTCGGCCACCGCGAGCATGGTTCTCATTTGCACAGCCATGGTTTCTTTCTCCTCTCGGCAGCCTTACTTCTCTGCGGGAATGGCTTCGCCCGGAAGCACGGCATCTTCAATCTGGCCGAGCGCCGAACGCCGCACGATCTCTTCGAGTGACCAGCGCTTCAGCTTGCTCAGCGGACGCGTCTCGCGAATGCGCACCACGTCGCCCATGCGCGCCGAGCCCTGCTCGTCGTGGGCGTAGAACTTCTTGGTCGTGCGCACGATCCTCTTGTACTTGGCGTGGGCCTTGCGCATCTCCACCGCGACCACAATGGTCTTCTGCATCTTGGTGGACACGACCTGCCCGACTTTCTCATTGCGCCGCGATGCCGGTGCCGCTGCTTGCTTCTCAGTCGCCGTCATTTACCCGACTCCTTCGCTTTCGCTGTCTTGGTTTTCGCCGCGGTCTTCGGAGCAGCTTTCTTCGCCGCCTTCGGCGCCTTGGCCGTAGATCGAGGCGCTTCCGCCTTCGCGGCACTTACTGCGACAACCGGCTTCGCGTCCCTCGCTTCGCCGTGAATGCCCAGCTCGCGCTCTCGCGTCACGGTCTTGATCTGCGCAATCTCCTTGCGCAGCTCGCGGAGCTTTTTCGCTCCAGAGCTCGGGTCCGTCGCCATCTGAAAGCGAATACGGAAGAGCTGCTCCGCGGAGGTCTTCTCCTGGTGCCTGAGCTCGTCGTCGCCCAAATTCCGAATCTTTTCGAGTTCCATTTTTTCCTAAGCTCCTAGCTTCTAGCCGCTAGCTTTTAGCTTCATTCCGCTTCTGCCATTGGCCTCACTCCAGCACGAAAAAGCTGGAAGCTAGAGGCTAGTAGCCCGAAGCTGCTTTGCTACTCCGACGCCTTTGCCGCGGTCTTCTCCGCGCCGGGCCGCATTACGAACTTGGTCCTGAGCGGCAGCTTGTGCGACGCCAAGCGCATGGCCTCGGCGGCCAACTCCGGCGTCACGCCTTCCATCTCGAACAGGATCTTGCCCGGCCGCACTACCGCAACCCAATGGTCCAAAGCGCCCTTGCCCGAGCCCATGCGGACTTCGGCAGGCTTTTTGGTGATGGGCTTGTCCGGGAACAGGCGCAGCCAGATCTTGCCGCCACGCTTGATGAAGCGCGTCATAGCAATACGGCTGGCCTCAATCTGCCGGTCGGTGATATAACCGCACTCCATCACCTTCAACCCATACTCGCCGAACGACAGCGATGAGCCGCGCCACGCCTTACCGCGCATCTTGCCCTTCTGCTGCTTCCGGAACTTCACTTTCTTCGGCATCAACATAACGAAACCCTCAAAAAGCAGCTACTAGCTTTCAGCTATTAGCTCTCAGCTTTTTCCTGCCAAGGCTGCTTGTCTCGCCCATGCTTTCGCTGATACCTGAAAGCTGAAGGCTGAAAGCTGCCTCCTAAAACACCGACTTGCCAACCGGTGGAGTCTGGCGGCGCTTCTGCTCGTAAATGTCGCCGCGATAGATCCACACCTTGACGCCAATCACGCCATAAGTCGTGTTGGCTTCAGTAAAGCCGTAGTCGATATCGGCGCGCAGCGTGTGCAGCGGCAAGCGCCCCTGCAAATACCACTCCGAACGCGCGATTTCGTTGCCGTTCAGACGACCGGAAACACGCACCTTGATTCCCTTGCAGCCGAAGCGCAGCGCCGAATCCACACTCTTTCTCATGGCCCGGCGAAAACTGACGCGCTTCTCCAACTGGAGCGCGATGTTCTCGCTCACCAGCTGCGCATCCAGCTCCGGCTTGTTCACCTCGATGATGTCGATGAACACGTCGCGGTTGGTGCGCTTGCCGAGCTCGGTCTTGAGCTTCTCGATCTCCGCGCCCTTGCGGCCGATGATGATGCCCGGACGCGCGGTGCGGATGAGGAAGCGCAGCTTGTTGCCCGGACGTTCGATCTCGACCGAGCTGACGCCCGCGGCCTTCAGCTTCTCGCGCAATTCGGCCTTCAGCTTCACGTCCTCGACCAGCAGCTTGGCGTACTCGCGCTCAGAGAACCAGCGCGACCGCCACGGCTTGTTGATTCCCAACCGGAATCCATAAGGATGGACTTTCTGTCCCATACTTTTCCTCTCAAATCCTCTTC